>DATJLK010000187.1:0-33858 GCA_035509615.1 Allostellaceae bacterium
CAATCTTCCACCGCTGCCGCGGTGCGGAACTGATGTACAAATCCGACCCCTCACGGCATCTCGAGCGAGACGGCGTGGGGGGTCATGTTGTCTCGTCCCAGGTCTCGTTGATGAACCCGCACGGGTGAACCCGCACGCCGCGGGTCAAGCCGCCCCTAACGGCCGGCGCGGGCCCCCCTTCCCAGCCGGTCGACGCAGTTGTGGAATCGGCCGCGCGCGGTGGATGCAGGATCAGGCGATGGCCATCGGCTGGATGACTCTTGCCGGTGTCGGTTCCCCTCACCAGCACGGCGTCGTCGTTCGGCGAGGCGGGTGCGGCTCGCGGAACAACAAATCAGCGCTTTGTTGGCCGGCTTGCCGGTAAAGGTGGAAGAGCAGCCGCCTCCCCTCAGTATTCGGCACCCAGCTTTTGCAGTTCCGCCCGCATCGCCGCCAGCCGGCGCTCGAGAATATCGACAATCTGACCGCCAATTTCGGCCGCGGTGAGGGTTATTCGGTTTATCAGACCACGCCTGCTATAGATTTGATCTTGCGTGCCGACGATCACCTCGTCGGCGTCGCGGTACACGGCGATGAGGCTCTCGGTCTCTTTGATCTGCTGCATAAGGTCATCGATGGTCACGGTCCTCGTCCCATTTTTCGGCCCCAACCGATCGTGCCCTGCGTCGGGCACGCCCAACTGGCTGGCAAGCTTAGCCAAGACCCGCAAAGGGGGAAACCGCTACAGCCGCCAAGAAGTCGGGCCCCTTTCCCGCTCGGGACTCAGCAACACAACGCCTCGCGAGAAACCAGGACCTCGCCCGCCGCTGTCAGCCGCACCAGGTTTACCGTCTGCGCCAGTTCCGGTGAGCCCGAATAATAGGCCGGGACCGCGCCGTCGCCGACCCGCATCGGCCGGTCCCAGTGCCCGAGCGCCAGATAATCTGCCGCGGTAGCGGCAATCTCCTCGTCGCCAAAAACCCAGGACGGGAAAAGTGGATTGGCGCGGGTGGCCGGAGGCTCGTAATGGCCGTGCCCGATCACGATCTGCCAGCGGGTGACCCGGGGCCATGGCCCTGATAATGGCGGCATATCGGCGTAATCGCGATGCGCCCGTCCCCGGATTTCAAGATCGAAGGCGGCGAATGACACCGCCTCGTCATGCGTTACGCCGAGGATCGCGAGGTTCGCGATCTGCGCGTACCCGCCCTTGAGATAGACCGAGTGCGGCAGCGCCGGGTCGTGATTGCCGGGGAGGAGCACGATCGGCATGCCGGCATCGGCAAGGAGGTTGCCGGCGCGATCGATGAGCGTGGGGCTCAACTGGTTGGTCTCGAACGTATCGCCTGCCAACAACACGATGTCGGCGCGCAGCGCCCGTGCTGTCGCCAGCACCGTCGCCAGCGGGGCGGCGCCATCACGATCGCAGGGTGCGGCGCGAGGTCGCTCGTCGACATGCAGGTCGGAGCTGTGAACCAGCTTCAGCACGCCGGTGTCGCGGCAGGGTTCCACGGGGCCAACGATCGCCTGGAATTTCGACAGTAAGTCAGCGGCGCCCAACCGCTCAGACCGCGGGGTGGATCGCCGCTGCCTTGACGTCGTCGCCGACAAACGGCTCGAACTCGCGGAAATTTTCGGCAAAGCGGTGGGTTAATTCGCGCGCGGTGTCGTCATAGCCGCGTTTGTCCGACCAGGTGCTGCGCGGATCGAGCACCTCGCTTGGCACGTCGGCGCAGCTTTCGGGCACAAGCAGGCCGAAATTCGGTTCGCGCCGCACCGGCGCGTCGGCGAGCCGACCGTCGAGCGCCGCGCGCAGCAGCGCCCGCGTATAGGCGATCGGCATGCGCCTGCCGACGCCGTAGGTGCCGCCCGACCAGCCGGTATTGACGAGCCAGCATTGCGAACCATGCCGGGTGATCCGCTCGCCAAGCAAATCGGCATACACCGCCGGGTGGCGCGGCATGAACGGCGCCCCAAAGCAGGTAGAAAACGTCGCCTCCGGCGCGTTGATGCCCTTTTCGGTGCCGGCGACGCGCGCCGTATAGCCCGACAGGAAATGGTACATCGCCTGTTCGGTGCTCAGCCTGGCGATCGGCGGCATCACCCCGAACGCGTCGGCGGTCAGCATCACCACGTTCGCCGGATGCGGCCCGAGACCGGTCGGATCGGCATTCGGGATGAAATCGAGCGGATAGCAGGCCCGGGTATTTTCGGTCAGGCTGTCGTCATCGACATCGGGCAGCCGCGTCGCCGGATCGACCACGACATTTTCGAGGACCGTGCCAAACCGCCCGATTGTCGCATAGATCTCGGGCTCGGCGGTCGGCGACAGGTTGATCACCTTGGCGTAGCAGCCGCCCTCAAAATTGAAGATGCCGTTGTCGCTCCAGCCATGCTCGTCATCGCCGATCAGAGTGCGGGCGTTATCGGCGGATAGGGTCGTCTTGCCGGTCCCGGAGAGCCCGAAAAAGATCGCGGCATCACCCCGTGGTCCGACATTGGCTGAAGCGTGCATCGGCAGCACGCCCTTTGCCGGCAACATAAAGTTTAGATAGCCAAAGACCGACTTCTTGATCTCGCCGGCATAGGCGGTACCCCCGATCAGCACCAGCCCGCGCGCAAAATTGACAAAGATGAAGACGTCCGAATTGATCTCGTCGGTTTCGGCGAGCGCGCGAAAATTAGGAGCATGTAAAATCGTAAACGCCGGCTCAAATCCCGCCAATTCCTCGGCCGGCGGGCGGATGAACATGTTGCGCGAAAACAGGCTGTGCCAGGCGCTGTCGGTAACGACCCGCACCGGCAAGCGGTAGGCCGGGTCGGCACCGGCATAAAGATCTTGAACGAACAGTTCGCGTCGCTGGAAATAGGCGAGCATGCGCTGATGCAGGCTGTCGAACCGCGCCGGCGAGACCGGCTGGTTGATGCTGCCCCACCACACCGTATCCTTGGTGCCGGGCTCCTCGACGATGTATTTGTCGCGCGGCGTGCGGCCGGTAAAAGCCCCGGTGTTGACCGAAAAGCTGCCGCCGGCGACCACCTCGCCCTCGCAGCGCCGCACGGCGTGCTCATAGAGAACAGGCATCGATAAATTCCAATGCTCGATCTCAAGATGACGCATCCCCTGGCGATCGAGCCCGAACCGGCTTTTCATTGCGGTCATCGGATCGGTCCTCATCGACGTGCCCCCCGTTTGCCCCGCCACGAATGGCGCGAGTAACCTCGACCGTTTACTGACGCCCATCACATGCGCGCGATGCTGTCAAAGTTAACACCAAAGTCGCGCTAATGGCAGGCTTCTTCGGCCAGTGCTGCGAGTGCCGCGCGGGCCGCTTCGGGCGTCGGCGCCGGAACCGGGAAATCGAGGCGCGCGCTGGCGCCGTCGCACCTGACGTCGATGCCTTCGGGATCGATACCGACGATCCGCCACCCGGTTTCCGACCGGCCGAGGATGTGGCGCACACACCGCCCGACCGCCCCGGCACAATCCCGGTTCATCTGGGCGACGACCACCGGCTCGGTTTTGGCAAATGCGCTGATGTCGCCGGCCAATAGCAGGGCGGCCCCGTCGATCCATTCAATCCGTCCGAACCCTGCAACGAGATGGCCGCGCTCGACCGCGAGTCGGTAGATCCGAAAATCGGCGAAACCGGCATAGAACGCGCTCGATGGATGGCGCGCAGTAAACCGAGCGAGAAGCCTGGGATCGGCCACGGCTTTGGCCTGCCCCAGCACGGTCAGTCGCGGCCCGTCGAGGCGGTCGGCGTGGCCTTCGGTGCCGTCGAGCAGCAGCGAGACGCGCGGGTCAAAGGTGATATTGCGACTATGCTGTGCCAGATCCGACAGGAGTAAAAGCGGGCTCGCATCGCAATCGGCGGCAAGTAGCACAAGCGAGACATAGGGCGCCCCGCGAAAATTGGTGGCGAGGGCGGCCCGCTCGCAGCGCCGCATCAGCCCACGGCCAAGCGCAGCCGGATCGCGGCTCGATTCTCGGTTGCTCACCGCCTAAACCAGCGACATCGCCGATGCGTGATCGATTGCACGAGTGGACCGAACCGGGCACAGCCTCGGCAGTTGACGCCATACAACAGGAAAGTCACTGTTTGGGTTGGTCGTCGACGGCAAATGGCCATATTTAATAAGGACAGCATCCACGTTCGGTCCGTTCCGGCTTGCCGCAAGTTCATTGGGGGGTGAGGCGTGGCAAACACTATTGCTCTTGTCGATGACGACCGCAACATTCTGACCTCGGTGTCGATCGCACTGGAAGCCGAGGGCTTTTCGGTGCGCTGCTACAGCGACGGGGCCGAAGCGCTAAAGGGAATGAGCGCGCAACCGGTTGATATTGCCGTGCTCGATATCAAGATGCCGCGCATGGACGGCATGGAGTTGCTCGAACAACTGCGGCGGCTGAGCCACATCCCGGTCATCTTTCTGACGTCGAAGGATGACGAGGTCGACGAGTTGCTCGGCCTGCGGATGGGAGCTGACGATTACATCAAAAAGCCGTTTTCTCAACGGCTGCTGATCGAACGCATTCGCGCCTTGATCCGCCGTGGCGAAGTGGCCCGCGAACGCAGCGACCCGCAGGGTGAGCCGGTAGTGGTCCGCGGCCGGCTGGTTCTGGATCCGGCGCGACATTTGTGCACCTGGGGCGAGCAACCGGTCGAATTGACGGTAACCGAGTTTCTGATTTTGAAGTCGCTGGCGCACCGTCCGGGACACGTCAAGAGTCGCGATCAGCTGATGGACGCGGCCTATGGCGAACACATCTATGTCGATGACCGCACGATCGACAGCCACATCAAGCGGCTGCGAAAAAAGTTCAAGGCAGTCGACAGCGAGTTCGCCCATATCGAAACTCTCTATGGCGTCGGCTACCGATACCGCGACCGCTGAACCGGCCGATCCGAGGGGCGCGTTCGCGGCGCCGGCAAGGTTAGAACCCGGCGGCGGCCATCCTGAAACGGGTGCAGCCGCACCCGAGCCGCCGCGGAGCCTCGGTCGGCACCGTCGCCGCGCCCGACCGCGTCCGTTCTCGCCACTGACGTTACGCATCCTCGCGGTCAACGTCCTGGCATTGGCGCTGCTTGCCGGCGGATTTCTCTACCTCGGAAAATATCAGGTCGGTTTGATCAACCAGCAGATCGAGTCGCTGAAGACGCAAGGCGAAGTTTTTTCTGCGGCTCTCGGTGAAGGGGCGGTGCTCGATTCGGGCGACGAGGGCGAGGTGCTGCTCCCCGATCTCGCCCGCCAGATGATGCGGCGGCTCGTGGCGCCGACCAAAACCCGGGCGCGGCTCTTTGATATCCACGGCGACATCATCGCCGACAGCCGCGTTCTGCGTGGTCCCGGGGGGGCGATCCAGATAACCGAGTTGCCGCCGCCCGACACCGCCGGGGTCGTGCGCCAGGTGATCGATCGGATCTATGGCTGGGTTGCCGACATTCTGCCGCACCACAAGCGTTATCCAGCGTATCGGGAGAGCTTTTCGCCGCGTGCGGCCGATTACCCGGAGGTCGAGCGGGCGCTGGGTGGCGATACCAGCGAGATGATCCGACGCGATCCGCCGACCAGCGGCTTTGTGCTCAGCGTGGCAATCCCGGTGCAGCGTTACAAGCAGGTGCTGGGGGCGCTGATGCTGTCGACCGGAAGCAACGAGATCGAAGAGGAGGTCCGCACCGTCCGGCTCGAACTGCTGCGCATCTTTGGCGTAGCACTCCTGGTTACGGTACTGCTGTCGCTCTATCTCGCCGGTACGATCGCGCGCCCGATCCGCCGGCTTGCCGCTGCTGCCGAGCGCAGCCGCGGCCGCGGCGCCCGCGTCGAGATCCCGGATTTCACCCGGCGCGGCGACGAAATCGGCGATCTTTCCGGCTCGCTGCGTGAGATGACCGACGCGCTATGGCAGCGGATGTCGGCGATCGAACGATTTGCCGCCGATGTCGCACACGAGATCAAAAACCCGCTGAGTTCGTTGAAAAGCGCGGTTGAAACCGCGGTCCGGATCGAGGATCCGGCTACTCAGCGGCGCCTGATGGCAATCATCCTCGATGATGTCGAGCGGCTCGACCGGCTGATCACCGACATCTCCGACGCCTCGCGGCTCGATGCCGAATTGAGCCGGCTCGAACTGGCGCCAATCGATATCGCGGCGATGCTGCAGGCGTTGGTCGATGTCCACCAGGCGACCCGGGGCGACGACCGGCCCGGCCTGATCCTCGACCTGCCGGAGCGGGGCCGTTCGCTGATCGTGCCCGGCATCGAGACGCGGCTGTCGCAGGTTTTTCTGAACGTTATCGCCAACGCCGTCTCGTTCAGCCCGGCTGACGGCGAGATCCGATTGACCGCGCGCAATGACGGGCGAGCGGTGCTGGTTAACGTGGACGATCGCGGACCCGGCATTCCCGAAGACAAATTGACCGCGATCTTTGACCGGTTTTATAGCGAACGTCCCGTCGGCGAAAAATTCGGGACCCATTCGGGCCTCGGATTGTCGATCTCCAAGCAGATCGTTCAGGCGCATCGCGGCATGATCTGGGCAGAAAACCGCCGGGATGCAGGCGGCGAGGTTATCGGCGCCCGGTTCTGCATTCGACTGCCCGCGCAACCGTGACCGACCCGCTGCTGCTGCACGCCACCGCTGTCGCCATCGATGGCGAAGCGGTTCTATTGCGCGGACCGCCGGGTTCGGGCAAATCGGACCTGGCCCTGCGGCTGATCGACGCTGGAGCGCGACTCGTCGCCGACGATCGAACGTCGCTGCGCCGCGCGGGTAACAGGGTGTTCGCCCACACCCCGCCGGCGATTGCCGGGCTCTTCGAAATCCGCGGGCTGGGCATCGCCCGGGTGCAGACGAGCGCTGCGGCGCCGATCTTTCTGATCGCGGATCTGGTGGGTTCGGGCGACATCGAGCGGATGCCCGAACGGCGCTTTGAGACGATCTTGGGCATTGTCCTGCCGCTGATCGCACTGGCCCCGTTCGAGGCTTCGGCTCCGGCAAAGCTGCGCTTCCTCCGGCGCGCGTTGGCGGCGGACCCGCTTCCCGCTATACTAGGGTGGTGAGCACCCAGGGTGGTCAGAAACATTCGGAGGCGACAAAAAGCGCGGCGCCCGGTCGCGTGATCCTGGTCACGGGGATGTCGGGCGCGGGACGGTCGACAGCGCTCAAGATCCTCGAGGACATTGGTTACGAAAGCTTTGACAATCTGCCGGCGCCGCTGCTTCCGGCGTTGATCGAGAGTGTCGCTGGTGACGGCCGCGCGATCGCCGTCGGCGCTGACACCCGGACCCGCGGTTTTGCCGCCGAGACAATGCTCGATACGCTCGCCGGCGCGGTGTGCCGTGCTGGGCGCGAGCTGCATGTGGTGTTTATCGATTGTGATGACGACCGGCTCCAACGGCGCTATACCGAAACCCGACGACCCCACCCTTTGGCCGGCGATGGTCCGATTACGGACGGCATCCGCCGCGAGCGCCGAATGCTCTCAGCCCTGCGCGACCGCGCGGATCTAGCGATCGATACGTCAGCATTGACCGCTACCGCGCTCAAACGTCTCTTGACCGGCCATTTTGCGCTCGATACCGGCGGTATGCGCGTTTTTGTCACATCTTTTGCGTATCGCCACGGCGTCCCGCGTGAGGCGGATCTGGTTTTCGATGTCCGGTTTCTCGAAAATCCGCACTATGTCGATCGGCTGCGGGAGCGGACCGGCTGTGACCCGGAGGTCGCCGCCCATATCGGGAGCGACGCCGATTATCCGTCGTTTTTCGAGCGGTTGTGGCAGCTTCTGGAGCTGCTGTTGCCGCGCTACGAAGGTTGCGGCAAGAGCTATCTGACGATCGCAATCGGCTGCACCGGCGGCCGCCACCGCTCGGTTTACGTCGCCGAGCAACTGACGACAAAGTTGCGTGAGGCGGGGTGGCAAACCGAGCTTGCGCATCGCGATCTTCCGCCGCGCACGGTTGGCGGCCCGGTTGCCGGGTGCATCAACTCGGTTTCAATCAGCTAGGCGAGCCTCTAACAGAGGAAACCGATGATCGGCATGGTTTTGGTGACCCATGGGCGGCTCGCGGCGGAATTTGTCGCGGCCCTTGAACACGTGGTCGGAGCGCAGACCCAGATCGCCGCCGTATGTATCGGTCCCGAGGACGATATGGAGCAGCGCCGCCAGGAGATCTTACGCCGTGTAGCGGAGGTCGACAGCGGTGACGGCGCCGTTTTGTTGACCGATATGTTTGGCGGCACGCCGTCGAACCTGGCAATCTCGGTCATGGACCGCGCCAGGATCGAAGTCATTGCCGGCGTCAATCTGCCGATGCTGATCAAGCTTGCCAGCCTGCGGCAAAACGAGAGCCTCGAGCGTACCGTGCTGGGCGCTCAGGAGGCTGGTCGCAAATACATCAACGTGGCCTCGCAATTGCTGACCGACGCGCGCCAATGAGCGGCGATGACCCTGCCGATCCCCCGGCACCGGCAATCGCCCGCCGGATCGCAACAATCTGCAACCAGCGCGGGCTGCATGCGCGCGCCTCGGCGCGGTTTGTCAAGATGGCGGCCCAGTTCGACGCCGAAATCCGTGTCCGCAAAAACGGAACCGAGGTCTCAGGCCGCTCGATCATGGGGCTGATGATGTTGGCGGCGGCACCAGGCGCCGTCATCGAACTCACCGCGAGCGGGCCGCAAGCCGCCGAGGCGATAAAGGCGCTCGCCGATTTGATCGAATGCAAATTCAATGAGGACTGACGAGGCGAGCGAGTTGGCCGAGGCGCCCGGGTGCGAGGAGCGGCCCGCTGAGCGCCGGCTGTCTGGGTTGGGGGTGTCGCCGGGCATCGCCATCGGCCCGGCCTATCTGGTCGAGGGCGGCGACCTGCCCGTCCACGAAAGCCACATCACCGAAACCGAGGTCGAGGCCGAGCGCGCCCGCTTGGGCGAGGCGGTCGAGCTTTCGCTAAAACAACTGCGCAAGCTCAAGGCCAAGACCTCGGGACTTCCCGAATCTGCGGCCGAGGAAATCGGTTATCTGCTCGATGCGCATGTCGCGATGCTGTCGAATTCCCGGCTGGTGCGCGGCGCGGGTGAACGCATCGGCCGCCAACGCATCAATGCCGAGCGCGCGGTCGAACTCGAAATCGACGAGATCGCACGCAGTTTTGCTGCGATACGCGATCCTTATCTTGCCGCCCGTGGCGAAGATGTCCGCGTTGTCGGCACGCGGTTGATCCGCAACCTGATCAAAAAGCCGTATGCCGCATATTCGGGCGTTCCCGAGGGGACCGTCATCATCGCCGACGAGCTGACACCGGCGGATACCGCGCTGATGGACCCGCAGCGCATTATCGGCTTTGCCGCTCAGTTCGGCGGCGCCGACAGTCATACCGCGATTGTCGCCCGGGCACTCGGCTTGCCGGCGGTCCTTGCCGTGCCGCAACTGATCGAGCACACCGGTGCCGGCGCAACCGTGATCATCGATGGTCGTGAAGGGGCGGTGATCATCGATCCCACCGCCGCGACCATCGCTGATTATGAGGCCCGGCGCGACGCGCTGACCCGCGAACGACGCTATCTGACGCGGCTGCGGCGGCTGCCGGCGGTGACCCGCGATGGCGTCGAAATCACCCTCGACGCCAATATCGAACTGCCGATCGAGCTGGAACAGGCGAACGCCAATGGGGCGATGGGCTTGGGGCTGGTCCGCTCCGAATTCCTTTACATGAACCGCGACGACCTGCCGGGTGAGGAAGAGCAGTACGCGGTGTTCTCGGCGCTGGTACGCGGTATGGAAGGCAAGCCCGTAACCGTGCGCACTTTTGATCTCGGTGGCGACAAGCTTGCCCGATCGCTGGTCGACCATCATGACGAGGTCGACAATCCGGCGCTCGGTCTGCGCGCGATCCGGCTGTCGCTGAAGGACCGGCGGCTGTTGGATCCACAGCTTGCAGCGATGCTGCGCGCCGCCGCCGAGGGGCCGTTGCGCATTATGCTGCCGATGATCACCCATGCCGGCGAGATCCGCCGCGTGCGCGAGGCGATGGAGCAGGTCGCCCGCCGTTTGCGCCGGCGTGGCGTGCCGCTGCCAAAGCCGCTGCCGCCGGTGGGCGCAATGATCGAGGTCCCGGGAGCCGCACTCGCTGCCGACTCGCTGGCCGCCGAGTCGGATTTCTTTTCGATCGGGACCAACGACCTGATCCAATACACTCTGGCGATCGACCGCGGCGACGAGCAGGTGGCGCATCTCTACAATCCGCTGCATCCTGCGGTGCTGAGGCTGATCCAGTTTACCGTCGAGGCTGCCTTGCGCCGCGGCATGCCGGTCAGCGTGTGCGGCGAGATGGCGGGCGAGCCACGATTTACCGCACTCCTCCTCGGGCTCGGGCTGCGCAATCTGTCGATGGCGCCGCGCAGCATCCCGCGCATCAAGCAACGCATCCGCACCCTCGACATGGTCGCCGCGACCCGCCGGGCGCGGGCGATCATGGACCAGTCCGATACCGGGCGCATCGCAGCCTTGGTCGACGATTTCAACGCCGTCGCCTGGCCAAATTAACGGCGCAGCCAACCCACGAGCAGCCGGAAATCTGGCGGCAAACTCTTCACATTCGCGATGAGGCATAGTGCCCTGGCTGTATCCAGGCACCTCCGTTCCGGCAGGGTTGCCTTTGATGCAGCTGGTCGCGAGAGTGCCCGACCTACCCACGATCGGAAAGGAGAGGCCGTGCCGATCTCGATCCAACATCGGACATTGCGCGTCGCAATCGGCGGGTTTGGGGCCATTGGCAAGACGCTGGCGCAGCGGCTCGATCGCGGCATCGAGGGGTTGAACCTGGCGGCGGTGTCGGCGCGCGACACGCGCAAAGCGGCGGCGGCAATGGCTGGTTTTGTCCGGCCGGTACCGATTCTGCCGTTGCCAAGATTGTGGGAGACAGCCGAGATAGTTGTCGAATGCGCCCCCGCCGCGGTCTTGCGCGATATCGCCGAGCCGGCGCTCGCGCATGGGCGGATTCTGATGGTGCTGAGCTGCGGCGCCTTGCTCGCCAATTTCGATCTCGTGGATCTGGCGCGTCGGGAAGGCGGCCGCATTTTGGTGCCGACGGGTGCGTTATTGGGACTGGATGCGGTGGCAGCGGCCGCAGAAGGTGAGATCACGCGCGTCCACATGATCACGCGGAAACCGCCCCTGGGGCTTGCCGGCGCGCCCTATCTCGATCAACACGGCATTGCCGTCGATGAGCTCGCCGCGCCGAAACGCGTCTTCAGCGGCACAGCGCGCGAAGCAGCCCGCGGTTTCCCCGCCAACGTCAATGTCGCAGCGGCGCTGGCCTTGGCCGGGATCGGTCCCGAGCTGACAACGATCGAGATCTGGGCCGATCCCGGGATCGACCGCAACATCCATCGCATCGAAGTCGAAGCCGACGCTGCCCGTTTCTCGATGGAGATCGAAAATGTGCCGTCGGCAAATCCCAGAACCGGGAAGCTGACCCCACTCTCGGCTATCGCGGCTCTCAAAAAGCTGGTCAGCTCGCTGGCGATCGGCACCTGAGGCACCCTTCCGGAGGGCGAAGGCTGAGCGCCTCGTACCAACGCGACGGTCGAACCACGGCATCGGGCCGGGCGCCCGACTGGTTTGGTTGTCTGACGGTGCTGGTGACGCTGGCCGTCGTCGTGATCGAGCTGCTGCGACCGGCGCCCGCCGAGCTGATGCAGGTCGACAGCCGCGATTATCTGAATTTCTCGGCAACCCGGACGGCGGGCTACCCACTCTTCCTTCGCCTCGTCGAACATCTACCGGGCGGCCTCGACAATCTGCCGTGGCTGCAACTCGCATTCTATGGCGCGGCTTCCCTGCTCCTATGCAGCGCGTTCAGACGCCTATCGGGCAGCAGAATTGCCGCAAGCCTGGTCCTCCTGTTATTGCTCGGCAACCCTCAGGTGACCCGGTTGTCGTTCATGATTATGACCGAGTCGCTGTTTCTCTCCTGTCTGATGCTGCTGCTCACGCTGTATTGCCGGCTCGTGCTCGCTCCGCGCCTGCAGATCCTGGCCGCGACGTCCCTAGTCACCGGATTGGCGGTGCTGATTAGGCCGGCGGGCTACGGGCTCGTCGTGGCGCTCCCGGTGGTAGCATGGTGGTGCTGGCGCCAGGGGCTGTCGCGGTGGCAGACGGTGCTCGCCGCGGCGGTGCCCTACCTTGCCGTGCTCGGCGCCGGCATGGCGGCCTATCATGCCGAGCATGGTCTGTGGCGCACCGAGACCTTTCTCGGCCGGACCTTGCTCGGCAAGGCCGCGGCGGTTGTCGATCTTACCCGATCGAAGGAGCAATCCCCGGTCATTGCTGCGATCGCGGCAAGGGTGGCGCCTGACCGTGCCGTTATCGCCCGCGCCCCGACTTACTTCGACCGTTTCCGGCTGCTGGTGCCGTACTATGACATCTGGCGCTATCACACCGCATCCGGCACGCTGCTCGCCGACAGCGCCGTCCCGGCCAACGCTTTCGCCGCCGCTGACCGGCAGATGGCGCGCGTGTCGCTGGCCATCATCGCGGCCTCACCCACCGCCTATCTGGCGGACCTCACGCTGAACTACTGCGCCTTATGGTGGCTTCCCGATGCGATGACGCATACCCAGCTGCGGCACTTCCGGGCGTTTCTTGCGGCCCTCGGGCCGTTGCCCGATCTGGGCAGTTATCCGGCTTGGCATCGTGCGCACAGCGATGTCGTGATATGGGCGCTGCACGGGTTCATGATGATGTCACTCGCTGCTTCGTTGTGGTGGGGTTGGCGCCTGCTCGCGAGCGCTGTTTGCCGGGTTCCGCTGCTGCCGTTGGCCCGCTTGGGCGTGTTGGCGGGTGTGCTGGTGCATGCCTCGTTTCTCTTGACGGCGGCGGTAGAGGCGGCGTTGCCGCGCTATGCCTGGGCGATGTGGCCGGCGCTGTCGATCCTGTTTGTTTCGGGCTTGCTCGCGTGCTGCCGGCGAGTGCCGCTCGCCATCAAAAGGCGGTGGGCGTTGCGTGCTCTTTAGCGGGTCTTTAAAGGAGTCTGAAAATAGCTTTTCGAGCAGTCAGGAGAGTAACCGCGCGCCTGTCAGTGGTTGGAACGACCCCGCCAGATGATGCCGGCTATCGGTCGTCGTCGGATTGGTCCGCAATGCGATCTCGCTGCAACCGCGCGGTGCCAGGTATGAAATTCGTGTGACCAGGGCCGCCGCCGCTCAGAAATCGTTCCACGGCGCGAGCAGGTGGCCCGACAGAAGATCGAGGGAATATGGAAAACGGCCCCAGCCGAGGGAAGCGCGACGACCGCGAAGTCTTGATCATCGTCGATGTGCAGAATGATTTCTGCCCGGGCGGCGCGCTCGCCGTGCCCGAAGGCGACGCGATCATTCCTGCAGTCAATCGACTCGCTGGTGAATTCGCCCATGTGATACTGACGCAGGACTGGCATCCGCCCGGACACGCGTCCTTTGCCAGCGCCCATCCCGGCCGGCGGCCCTTCGAGACGATCGAGATGGCTTATGGAGCACAAACCCTGTGGCCGGATCATTGCGTGCAAGGCACCTCCGGGGCGGCTTTTCACCCAGGGCTGGCGGTCCCGCATGCCGAGTTGATCATTCGCAAAGGCTACCGGAGCGCCATCGACTCCTACTCGGCATTTCGCGAAAATGATCGAACCACGCCGACCGGACTCGCCGGTTACCTGCGCGAGCGGGGCCTGGAGCGCGTCACCCTTTGCGGTCTGGCCACCGATTATTGCGTACTGTTTTCCGCCCTCGACGCGCGCGCCGGCGGGTTCACGGTCGAAGTCGCCGCTCAGGCCTGTCGCGGGATCGATCGCCATGGCTCCGTCGCTGACGCAATGCGGGCGATGGCGCAAGCCGGGGCGTTGATCTGCGACTAGAGCAGAGCAGCACCGGATGAAATGGAAACAGAGCTTCCATTTCATGAAAGCTTCATGTCATGCGTGAATCCCGTTCTCGATGCCAGGGATCGGATCATAATTCACGGATCGGATCGCAGCGCCGTCTGTTGCGATCCGATGCAATCATGGTCTAGACGCGGCGCGGCAATGAGCGGCGTTCGACCTGGAACGTCACCTGGCGGCGCGGCGGCGAGGGCGCTGCAAAGACATCCGCCGCCTCATGCGGTTGATCATTGCGGTGCGGCGGCGGCGCCGTCCTCGTTCGCCGCGGCGTCGTCTTTGCGGCCGGGCGTTTTTTTGCCTTGTTCGGACGCTCGCTGATTCGGACGTCGAGGTTGTGGCCATCGATCGTGGTGCCGTTCATCGCTTCCACGGCGAGTTCGGCCGCGCGCGCGGTCGCGATATCGACAAAGCCGTAACGCAGGCGCTTCCCAGTCTCCGGATCCCGGGCAATAAAGGCGCTGAGCACGATACCAAACGGGTCAAAAGCCTCGGCCAGCTCGTCCTCGGTCAGGTCCGGCGGCAAATTCGCAACAAATACGTTACCCCGGAAATATTGTAATCTCATTGGCTAAACCCCTGTGTTCGTCAATACCCACTCGTGAACGCCGGCCCAGCATGTACGGCGTCATCACAGCTGGGGATTGTTGGCTTTGCAATACTGCATTGCACAATAAAGCCTGAGCCACCCTGTCGCACTCGGCACTTGTTAACCAGACTTCTTGTCTGATGCGGCCTGTGGCGCGAGATTGTCGTGTCGTTTTTTGGTCAGAAGGTTGAAATTTAGATGATCCCCCGCAAGCGCAGCAGGTTTTCGGCGATCGTCGACCGGTCGCCGCTCAAACTGCCCAACCGGGCTCGTATCGTTGTATGGACGATCGTCAACCTGGAGTTTTGGTCGATCTCGCGGCCGATGGCACGTCAGGTATTGCCGGCGCCGACCGGCGAGGTGCTGTTGCCCGACGTGCCGAACTGGTCGTGGCACGAATACGGGATGCGGGTTGGCGTGTGGCGGTTCTTCAAGCTGTTCGAGCGCCTCGGTATCCGCCCGACATTGTCGATCAATGCCCGGGTATGCGAAGAGTATCCGCGTGTGGCACACGCCGCGCATCAAGCCGGCTGGGAGTTCATGGGCCATGCCTGGGAACAGCTGCCGATCCACAAAGTCGACAACCAGGCGGCAATGATCATCCAGTCGCTCGACACGCTCGAACGCTTTGCCGGCAGGCGGCCGGTGGGCTGGCTCGGCCCTGGTCTCACCGAAACCTACGAGACCCCGGACTTACTGACCGCCGCAGGCGTCAGATACATCGGCGACTGGGTCTATGATGACGAGCCGACCGAGATCCGCACCAGAAACGGCCCGCTGATCACTCTGCCCTATTCGGTCGAGCTTAACGATATTCCGATGATGCTCGTCCAGCACCACGAATCGGGATATTTCACCCAGCGCTGCATCGACAGCTTCGAGCGGCTTTACGATGAGGGCGCCGAGCGGGCCAAGATCATGGCGATCGCGATCCACCCCTATATCAGCGGCCAGCCGCACCGCATCAAATATCTCGAAGCGGTATACGACCACATCGCGCGCTATGCCGGCGTTTTGCACTGGAGCGGGGTCGAACTGCTCGACTGGTATTTGGCGGCACGGCAGAACGGGTGAACGTCACCTGAGGCCTGCTGCGGCCCGCCGTCTCGATCGTTCCGCGATCGCCCAATACCGGCTTGCAGCCAAAGTTGGCATAACCGGCAGTCGAACTGCGCCGTGGCCGGAACGCCGGCGATATCGGAGCGTTTTTTGCCCGGGTGCAGCGGGGACGGAATGCTGACAATCGCCGAGGCGCAGCAGCAAACCGAGCAGTTTCTGACCGGGCAGATGCTGCAGGCGTTGCGGACGGTCGAGTATGAACTGCCGAGTTTCGATAGCGAGCCGCGCGATATGGAGCTGGCTGCCGCGGCGCGCGCGCAAGTCGAGATCCGTCATGTCCGCGGCGCCTCCGATGCAACCTACCTGGTTCACGCCTTTGGCGACGACCTGCTGATGCAATTGCAGCTCAATGTCCATCGGCTGGTGGCGGTCTACCGCGTGCCGGCGCTCGATGCGCTCGATGCCGGCATGCTGTCGGTTCGGCTTGAGCGCTGGCGGCTCGGCGCTGAGCATGCCGGGTGGAAATTTGGCTGGCGCGATGCACCGATCGCCGGCGACGTGGCCCGCCGTTATGTCGAGACTTATTGCTACGCTTTCGCTGCCGCTGATTTTCTCGAAAACGAGCAGCAGCAGCTTTATTGGCGGACCGACATCGTGCAGATGACGCGCTACTACATGCTCGAAGCGGCGCGCGCCGGCATCCGCCTGTCACCGCGCCGCGCCGGCTTCCCGGTGTAGCAAAGCCGATCCTTCCCGGGCGCGGTCAGCGGATCGCGGCGGTGATCGCGGCCCCGAGGTCCTTTGTGCCGGCGTTGCCGCCGAGATCGGGGGTCCGAGTGCCGCCATCGGCCAGCACCTCGGCAATCGCCCGCTCGACCGCCTCGGCCGCGGCAGTCTCGCCAAAATGCGCCAGCATCATTGCCCCGGACCAGATCTGGCCGATCGGGTTGGCAATGCCGCGGCCGGCGATGTCCGGTGCGGAACCGTGCACTGGCTCGAACATCGAAGGATATTCGCGCTCGGGGTTGATATTGCCCGAGGGGGCGATGCCGATCGAGCCAACCACCGCCGGGCCAAGATCGGACAGGATGTCGCCGAACAGATTGGAGCCGACAACGACGTCAAACCAATCGGGGTGGCGCACGAAATGCGCAGTCAGAATGTCGATGTGATACTGGTCGATCCTGACATCGGGGTAGTCCCGCGCCACCACGGCAAAGCGTTCATCCCAATAGGGCATCGTGTGGATGATGCCGTTCGACTTGGTTGCCGAGGTCACGTGCTTGTTGCGCGTGCGGGCGAGGTCGAACGCAAAGCGCATGATCCGGTCGCAACCGCGCCGGGTGAACACCGATTGCTGCATCGCCATCTCGAAATCGGTGCCTTGATAAAGACGGCCGCCGATTTCGGAATATTCGCCTTCATTGTTTTCGCGCACGACATAGAAATCGATCTCGCCCGGAGCGCGGTCGCGCAGCGGCGATTGCACCCCGGCCAGCAGCCGCACCGGACGAAGATTGACATATTGCTGAAAACCGCGACGCAGCGGGATCAGCAATCCCCACAGCGAGACATGGTCGGGCACATCGGGATGCCCGACGGCGCCGAGATAGACGGCATCATAGAGCCGCAACCGATCAAGCCCGTCCTCCGGCATCATCGCTCCGGTCTTGGCATAGCGCTCGCAGCTCCAGTCGAACTCATTCCAGCTCAGCTCAAAGCCGTAGGCGCGCGCCGCCCGGTCCATCGCCACGACACCCTCGGGCATGACTTCGTGCCCGATCCCATCACCGGCGATCACCGCTATCCGATAGCTCTTTGCCATTTCGCACCTCCGAACTCGCGCGCCAGCTTAGGGCGGATCGGCGGCAGCGGAAATCGCCGAATTCGGTGCGCCGCCAACGTCCCGGCGGCGGATACCGTCTAACCATCGCGATAGCCGGGCGGCGCCGCCATGCCCCTCGATTATTTGTTCATATTCCAGATGTCGGTTAAGAGCAGCCATTGATCGCCAATCCTGCGCCAAACGACGACGTATTTGCCGAGGACGGGCTGCTGCGGCTGAGCCTTGGTTTCAAATGAAAAAGTGCCGATTTCGCGGGCGGCGCGGGGACCGAGCGGGACGACGTCGACGGCGACAAGCCTGGCGCTGCCGAGCTGAGCCGTTGCCCCTTTCCAAAAGGCTTCGATCGCGGCACGACCTTTGACCATGTCGTGGCCCGGCGGCAGGACATCGGCGTTCGCGGCATACATCGCCGCAATCGCCGCGGCGTCACCTTTGTTGAAGGCCGCGGCCCACTCGTCATCCAGCTTCTGGAGCGATGCGGTAGTCTGCGCCAGCGCCGCCCCGGTAAATCCGAGCCCGAGGCACAATGCCGGTATTGCAGCGCGCAACATGACAAATCCTCCCCGAATTGTGACTCGATAGTCCCGCTCTCCGCCGCTCGGTGCAATCGCCGATCGCACCCAAGGCGATACTGGCGGGTTGGATTGTGGCGCGTTTGATCACCGAGGCCATTGCCAAGACCGGAAATCGCGGAGCAACACGACCGGGCATCTCGCCGAACCGTGATCGCCAGCGGCGGGACCAGCCGCATCACCCGGATGACGGCACATCAGCGATATCGCCTGGCTAGACCTCGATCGTTCCAGCCGTCACCGGCACACATCGTCCGCCGATCTGCATCCGCGTGACCCGGCCACGGGATTTCTCAGCGGCGGCTTCAAGCAGGCTGGGGCGGCCCATCTCGACCCCTTGGGCAATGCGCAACGGCAGCACCAGATCGGGCTCGGATCGCAGACTGGCGAGCAGTCCGGCAAGCGCCAGATTGGCGCTGCCGGTTGCCGGGTCCTCAGATACGCCATCCAATGGCGCGAACATGCGCGCCCGGATGTCGACATCGGCGTGATCGCGCAGATACATGTGAATGCCGACGACATTCGCGAAGTGTCGGGCGAACAGGTCGGCATGCGGCCGCGCCGCCGCCAGCGCCTCGCGCGTCTTGACCTCGACAAAGACGAAATTGACGCCGCATCCCGCGCTGCAGGGGCGATGATTGCCGATCTCGATATCCGCAGCAGTGATGCCACAAGCCGCCGCAACCGCGTCGAGCGGAGCCTCCGCACCGCGCGATAGAGGTTGGGGTGCCGCCAAGCGGGCGCCAACGGCCGATCCACCCTCCCTCAACAGCTCAAGCGGCACAAGCCCGGCGATCTCCTCGAACACCAAGGAGGCGCCGAGCGCGCGCTCATTGCCACTGTCGCGGCGAGCGAGAGCAAAGGCGGTGCCGAGATTGGGGTGGCCGGCAAACGGCATTTCCGATTTAGGCGTAAAGATCCGCACTGCAGCGGTATGCGAAGCGTTCCTCGGCGGCAGTACGAAGGTGGTTTCCGACAGGTTGAACTCGGCGGCAATCGACTGCATCTGCGCCGTCGTCAACCGCTCCGCATCGAATACGACCGCCAGAGGATTGCCGCCGAACCGACGATCGGTAAAGACATCAACGGTCACGAACGCGAGCTGCATCGAGCTTTAGCTTTTTAATGCGATCCCGCCTCGAGCGGATGGGCGTGATCGAGGGGACCGTGACCGCGGCCGAAACCAGGTGCGGTCGCGATGGCGCGCTGAACATAAAGGCGCGCCCGATCAATCGCGTCTTCGATGGCGAGGCCTTGAGCAAGACCAGCGGCGATCGCCGAGGCCAAGGTGCAGCCGGTGCCGTGCGTATGACGCGTGGCAATGCGCGGGCTTTGCCACATGCGGCTGCCAGCTGCTGTCACCAGAACATCGGTAACCACGTCGCCCGCAAGATGACCGCCCTTGACCAAAACCGCGCGGCAGCCAAGCCCGAGCAAATCCCTGCCGGCGGCGCGCATCGCGTCAACATCGCCGATCGGACGGCCGCACAAGATCTCGGCCTCGGGCAAATTCGGGGTCAGCACCGTCGCCCGCTTGATCAGCAGGCCCTTCAACGCGTCGACCGCAGCGGGGTCGATCAAACGAGCGCCGCCTTTGGCCGCCATGACAGGATCGACGACGAGCGGAACGGCCCCTGCCCGCTCCGCCAATAGGGCCGCTGCCACAGTCTCGATCACGGCGGTGTCATGAAGCATGCCGGTCTTGATCGCATCCGCACCGATATCGTCAAGTACGACCTCGATCTGCCGGCGGACAAAGTCAGGCGGGACCGGCAACACGCCAAACACACCTTCGGTATTTTGCGCGGTCAGCGCGGTGATCGCAGTCGCGGCATAGGCGCTGAGCATCGTTACCGTCTTGATGTCGGCCTGGATTCCAGCCCCACCGCCGGAATCGGAGCCGGCGACGATCAGGACGCGACCGCGCACTACTCGGCGGCCCGTGGGAGATCATCGGCGACGGCCGCCGCCTGACGGATAATCCCGCAGACCTCGTCGACGACGGAGACCACGAGTTCTTCGTCTTCGCCTTCCGCCATGACCCGGATCACGGGCTCGGTACCCGACGGACGGACGACGAGGCGACCCATCGCCCCGAGCCGGGCTGTGCCCTCGGCAATCGCCGTTTGGACCGCGGGCCGGTCGAGCGGCATATCCTCGCCATAGCGCACGCTGCCGGCATATTGCGGCACCGGCGTAAACAGGCGGCACACTTCACTCGCCGGCCGGCCGGTCTCAACGATCGAGGCCAACACCTGCAACGCGGCAATCAGTCCATCGCCGGTAGTCGCATAATCGGCGAGGATGATGTGTCCGGATTGTTCGCCACCGAGATTGCAGCCGATGCTGCGCATTTTTTCCACGACATAGCGATCACCGACCGCGGTACGGTGGAGCCCGATCTGGTGTCCGGCGAGATAGCGCTCAAGCCCGAGATTGGACATTACGGTCGCGACCAGCGCGCTCCCCGCCAAGCGCCCGCTGCGCGACAGCCCGGTGGCGATCAACGCCATCAACTGGTCACCATCGAGAATGGTGCCACGCTCGTCGGCGACGATCAGGCGGTCCGCGTCACCATCGAGTGCTATGCCGATATCGGCGCGCCGCGCCAGCACCTCGCGCCGCATCTGCTCCGGCATCAAGGCGCCGCACTCGCGATTGATATTGAGGCCGTCGGGGTTCACACCCAGCGAAAAGACCTCAGCCCCCAGTTCCCAGAACACGGTAGGGGCCACCTTGTAGGCGGCGCCATGAGCACAGTCGACGACGATGCGTAATCCGTCGAGCCGCAAGCCGCGCGGAAAGCTCTGCTTGACGAACTCGATGTAACGACCGCCAGCGTCATCAAGCCGCTTGACCCGCCCAAGTTCGGACGGGCTCGCCCGCCGGGTCGGCCCTTTGGCAAGTGCACCCTCGATCTTTTGCTCGATCTCGTCCGACAGCTTATAGCCATCGCGGCCGAACAGTTTGATGCCGTTATCGCCATAGGGATTGTGCGACGCCGAAAGCACCACGCCGATATCGGCGCGCAGGCTGCGCGTCAGCATTGCGATCGCCGGCGTCGGTAATGGCCCGACGAGGACCACATCCATCCCCATCGTCACAAAGCCAGCGGTCAACGCCGGTTCGAGCATGTAACCCGAAAGACGAGTATCTTTACCGATCACTACAAGATGCTTGTGGAGCCCGTTTTTAAAGCATTCGCCAACCGCGATCGCCACCTTTAACGCCGTCTCCGGCGTCATCGGCTCGATATTGGCAGTCCCGCGGATCCCATCTGTGCCGAAGAGTTTCCGCGTCATCACCCACCAGAGCGTTAATAATCAAACTCTCGATTAGTAACTATGCAAAAAACTCTATTCTTGTCAAATAGCAATTTCAGATCGGCAAGGTCATTGTCACTTGGAGATCACCTCGCCTAGACCAGCAACGGCTCGCGACCCATCCCGGCTCGACCACGGCAGGGCGGGGCGATGTCGGGGTGGTCGCGCGCCCCCCGCTCAGTGGCCGGGCTGCGGTTCGGGCTCCAGCCCCGCCGGACGGCCGGATGGCGGCACCGAACTGCGCCGGCCGCTGCGCGGGTCCTCGTTCTGCGGCGTCGGCACCGAACTTTCGCGCACAATCCGCTCACCCTTGATGATCCGGCGGATCTCGTCGGCCGACAGAGTTTCGTACTCAAGCAAGCCCTTGGCGAGCGCATGCAGTTCGTCAAGCCGCTCGGTCAAGATCTGCCGGGCCTTATCCTCGCCCTCGTCAACCAAACGACGGATTTCCTCGTCGATCAGCTTGGCAGTCGCTTCCGAGACATTTTTGCGCTGGGTCACCGAATGCCCAAGGAAGACCTCTTCCTCGTTTTCGGCGTATCGCAATCGGCCGAGCTTTTCGCTGAACCCGAACTCGGTCACCATGCGCCGCGCCAACTGCGTCGCGCGGCGGATATCGTCGGCGGCGCCAGTCGTGACTTTGTCGGGGCCAAAGATCAGCTCCTCGGCAATGCGGCCGCCGAACAGGCTCGCCAGCATTGCTTTGATTTCAAGCTTCGATTGGCTGTACTTGTCGCGCTCCGGCAGATACATGGTGATGCCGAGCGCGCGGCCGCGCGGGATGATCGTGACCTTGTGCAACGGCTCGTGCCCTTCGGCATAAAGCATGCAGAGCGCATGGCCGGCCTCGTGATAGGCGGTCAGCTTTTTCTCGTCCTCGGTCATCACCATCGAGCGCCGCTCGGCGCCCATCATGACCTTGTCCTTGGCCTGCTCGAACTCGCTCATCGCGACCGAACGCTTGCCGCGGCGCGCCGCCATCAGCGCCGCCTCGTTGACGAGGTTCGCAAGATCGGCACCAGAGAATCCGGGAGTGCCGCGCGCCAGGATCTTGGCATCGACATCGGCCGCCAGCGGCACCTTGCGCATATGGACTTTGAGGATCTTCTCGCGGCCGACGACGTCGGGATTGGGCACGACTACCTGCCGGTCGAACCGGCCCGGCCGCAGCAGCGCCGGATCGAGCACATCGGGCCGGTTTGTCGCGGCGATCAGGATCACCCCCTCATTCGCCTCAAATCCGTCCATCTCGACCAGCAACTGGTTCAAAGTCTGCTCGCGCTCGTCGTTGCCGCCGCCCAACCCGGCGCCGCGATGGCGACCCACCGCATCGATCTCGTCGATAAAGATGATGCAAGGCGCATTCTTCTTTCCCTGCTCGAACATGTCGCGCACTCGGCTCGCACCGACGCCGACGAACATTTCGACAAAATCGGAACCCGAAATCGTAAAGAACGGCACATTCGCCTCTCCCGCGATCGCCCGCGCGAGCAAGGTTTTGCCGGTACCCGGCGAACCCACCAACAAAACACCTTTTGGGATCTTACCGCCCAACCGCTGAAATTTCTGCGGATCCTTCAGATACTCGACAATCTCCTCGAGTTCTTGCTTGGCTTCATCGATCCCGGCGACATCCTCAAAGGTGATGCGCCCGACTTTTTCGGTCAGCAACCGCGCCCGGCTCTTGCCAAAGCCCATGGCCCGGCCCCCGCCGCCCTGCATCTGGCGCATGAAAAAGATCCATACGCCAATCAGCAGCAGCATCGGGAACCATGAGATCAGCACCCCGAACAACGATGGGACGTTGTCGTCGACCGGTGCGGCGGTGATCCGCACGCCTTTATCGATCAGCCGGGTCACCAGACCGGGGTCATTCGGCGCATAGGTGGTAAAAGCTCGACTGTCGGTGAAATGGCCGCTGATCGTATTGCCCTGGATGGTCACATCGGCTACTTGCCCGCGATTGACATCGTTGACAAAATCGGAAAAGGCGAGAGTGGATTGCGGCCCGTGGCTCGATGAGGTCTGGAACAGGTTGAAGAGGGCGACGAGAAGCAGCCCGATCACGATCCACAGGGCGAGATTCTTGCCGAAATTGTTCACGTCGAACGCCTTTCCATGCCGGGCCGGCCGGTCGTTTCCAACTCTATTCCGATTCAACCCGGCTCGCGATCATTTTTGCCAAAGCAAAGATAAGGCGCGCGCCCGGTTAAACAACTGCGAAGCTCGCACGGGACAGACAATTGACGGGTCGTAATGCAAGCTTCGGAAGTATGATTCTCTCTTCTCGGTGGTATCCCGCAGAAGGAACAGCGGCAAGACCGTATTCGTCCCAGAACCCGAGCAACACCGGGTGGACGAGCGGCGGCAACCCGCGATGCCCGGTCCGACCCGATTGCTGGTGCAGTTCAGCCGCGCCCGACCGGCCGAGATAGCCGAAACGCAGCGGCCGAGCCGCCGCCGGCAGCGCAATTTCGAAACGCTGATCCCAAAAAACCACATCCCCGGGCGCGAGTTGGGCGGTGGCTGCGGCGGCCGCAAGTTCGCGCAGCACCAGAACCCGTCCGCGCCACGCGACGAAACGGTTGCCGCCCAGGACATGTCCGCCATGCGCGCTTCCGGCGAAAACCTGCAGCAGCCGCAGGACGCTCCGGCGTCGCGGCGGGTAGCGGCGGCCGGAGAGGGCGGTGACAATCGCCGACAATGCTCGTTCCGCCAGATCCACCGGCGCGGCGAGCAGCGCATCGGGCGTCAATACCGCGAACCCCGCCGGATGGAGCGCCACAACGCGGGCCAACAGGGCATCGCGGCGGCGCTCGCGGGCGATACGCTCCTCACCCAATCTGCGGATAGCGGAA
This sequence comes from Allostellaceae bacterium, assembly GCA_035509615.1. Lineage (GTDB taxonomy): Bacteria > Pseudomonadota > Alphaproteobacteria > ATCC43930 > CGMCC-115725 > AP-15. The sequence continues at coordinate 24,141 of DATJLK010000187.1, forward strand.
AATGCACCACCCAGATCCGCTATCGGCTCGCGCTGGCGCAGCCGGGCACGGGCGAAGACCGGGTTGCGATTGCTCGGGTCGGTGATGAAGGGCTGGTTCTCGGCGGCAAGGGCGGCGATCAGGCGTTCCTTGGGAATATCGAGCAGCGGGCGCAGTATCCGGCAGCCCTCGATCTCACGGACCGCCGGCATCCCGGCGAGGCCGTCCGAGCCGCTATGCGCATCGCGACGCAACCAGTGGGTCTCGATCTGATCTTCGCGGTGATGCCCGGTCATCAAATGCAGACAGCCCTGCGCCCGGCACCACTCTGCCATCAGGCGATAACGCGCGGCGCGCGCCGCTTCCTGGATGTGCGTCGCCGGTTTTTTCCCTCGCCAGACGAGGATCACATGTCGGATCGAGCGGGCGGCGAGCCACTCTCCCACCTGACGGATCTCGGCGCCGCTTTCCGGTCTCAGACGATGATCGACCGAGAGCGCGCAGATCCGACCGCCGCGCGCCCGCGCCCATCGCTCGGCGAGGATCGCTAGCGCCAGACTGTCCGGTCCGCCGGACACCGCGACCACGATAAACGGTGCGCTTTCAAACGGGCCAAGCCGTTCGATGCGGGCAGCCAACTCGCCGAGGCCAAGCGGCGGCGCTGATCGGATGGCGGTCAGCACCCCAGTCTTTTCTTCTCCTGCGCCGCCCGATCCCTGACAGCGCTGCCCGGATGCGGAAAATCACGATCGAGCTGCATCAAGGCGATGCAGGCGTTGTGCTTCTGATCGGCGCGGGCCAGCGACATGCCAAGCTTTAGGAGCTCGTCCGGTGCTTTTGCGCCTTTGGGATAGCGCTTGTAGCCATCGGCAAAGGCGGCGGCGGCCTCGGTGTACTGGCCGCGGGCATAGAAGCTCTCGCCAAGCCAGTACTGGGCGTTGCCGGCCAGCGGGTTGTCGGGATGATGCTGAATAAAGCTGCGCAACGCCTCCTCGGCCGCCGGGTAGTCGGCTTGCCGCAGCAGGCCGAAGGCGGCGTTGTATTGCGCCGAGGCGGAGCCCGACGGCATCGTGTCAGATCCGGGCGGGCGCAACGTGTCGGCGCTGCCGGCGCTGGCAGTCTGCGGCGGCGTCAACTGCGCCGGCGCTCCATAGGGGGTCGTCCCGCCCGCCTGCGGCGGCGTCAGTGTTCCGTAGCCGGGCGGCGGCGGACGGCCGTAGGGGGTCATCGCCGCCGGTTCGGCGTAGGGCGGCGGCTCGGCGCCGGCAAAGCCGCCCGCCGGTCCCGGCGAGGGCGGCATCGACCCCGATGGCTGCGCCGAACCCTGTCCGAGCCGGACGTCGATGTCGCTATTGACCTGCTCGATACGCTGACGCAACTGCTGGATCTGATTAGTCTCGTCTTCGACGCGGCCGGTCAGGTCGCGCATCTGCTGTTCGAGCCGGTCCATCCGCACCTGCAGGTCGACGGCGACGCTGCTGCCGGTTTCCGCGCCCGGCGGCGCCTCGCCGCCGGTGGTGCGATAGACCTGGCGCTGCAGCATGCTGAGGTCGCGTTCCAGGCGATCGAGACGCTCCTGTGTCACCGCGTCCTGCGCTTGCGCCGCGAACCCCGCAAGCGTCAAAAAGACGAACAGCAGGGTCGGGCACGCTTGCGACAGAATTGAGCGCCGGATCATCTACGGAGCCTCTCGGAAGCGCGGGACGGCTTCGAACGCATCACGCGGCGGTGCAACAACGCACGGGCACGGCCGCACCGTCCCGGATGCCACTGTGCTAGGGCGAGTTTTGGGCGAAAAAAGGGCGTCTGACGATGCCGGCGCAACTGCTGCGCAGGTCGGGTCGTCGCCGATCCGCTCCCCCGACCACTCCCGCCCCCGCCAAACATCCAGTCCGGTTTGGCTGATCGCGGTGGCGCACGCCTCTCAGTTTACCGCGACTCAGTTTACCGTCGTGATCGCAACGCGGTTCTGCGCCCAGGCCTCTTCGTTCGACCCGGGAACGACGGGACGGTCTTTGCCATAGCTGATCGTCGACAGGCGTGAAGGCGAGACCCCTGCCGCAACCAGAACTTGCTTGGCGGCATTCGCCCGGCGCTCGCCCAGCGCCAGATTGTATTCGCGGGTGCCGCGTTCGTCGCAATGACCCTCGATGGTTGCCGTCACATTGGGATAGCGCTGAAGCCATTCCGCTTGGCGCTGCAGGGTCTGCTGGGCCTCGGGGCTGATATCCGACCGGTCAAATGCAAAAAAGACGCGATCGCCCGCAGTCTGCGCCAGATCCTGCTGCGATCCCGGCACGACCGCACCCATGCCGGCGGCACCCGGTCCGCCGGGGCCACCCGGCCCACCGGCCCCCGGCGGGCCTGCCGGAGGCGGCGCGCTGCTGCACGCAGCGAGCAGCAGAGCAGCGGCGAAAAGCCCCCAAGGGCTGACCAGCCTCGCATACATCGACTTTCCCCCTCGATACATCAGATTTTCCCCCGAGATTTCTCGAATACTGCAAATTCCGCTAACACTTTTCGGATGCCGCTCAGCGCAGCAAGGGCGACCACGCCGGATCGGATGCCGCCCCCGGTGTCGGCACCTCGCGCTTGTTGAACCCGGTCAAGTCGATGGTTTCGAGATGGGGCGCTCCGCCATAACCGCTCGCATTGGATGGGCCTTGCACAAAGTACATCAGCACCCGGCCATTGGGCGCCCAAGTCGGTCCCTCGACCAGGAAGCCCTGCGTCAACAGCCGCTCGCCCGAACCGTCGGGATGCATCACTCCGATATAGAACGAGCTGCCATCTATCTTGGTAAAGGCGATTAGATCGCCGCGCGGCGACCATACCGGCGTCCCATACTTTCCCGATCCGAAACTGATGCGGTGCGCTCCACCGCCGTCGGCGCTCATCACATAGAGCTGCTGGGATCCACCCCGATCGGAATTGAAGACGATCTGGCTTCCGTCGGGCGAGTAGCACGGTGAGGTGTCGATCGCATCGTCGCTGGTCAGGCGCGACGTGGCATGGGTGCGCAAGTCAAAGGTGTAGATGTTGCTTGCACCATTGACCGCTCGGCTCAGGATCACGCGGTTGCCATCGGGCGAAAACCGCGGCGCGAACGACATGCCCGGGAAGTTGCCGACCGCCTCCTGCTGCCCGGTGTCGATGTTGAGCAGATAGACGCGCGGTTGCTTGCCGGCAAACGAAAGATAGGTGATCTCCTGTGCCGTCGGCGAAAACCGCGGCGTCAGGACCAGCGCGCGGCCGTCGGTCAGATAATGGTTGTTGGCCCCATCCTGATCCATGATCGCCAGGCGCTTGACGCGCGCCTGCTGCGGCCCCGACTCGGCGACATAGACGATCCGGGTGTCGAAATAGCCGTCCTCGCCGGTAATCCGCTTATAGATCTCGTCGGCGATGATGTGAGCGATGCGCCGCCAATTCTGCGGGGTCGTGGTGTAGCCAAATCCGGTCAGCTGCTGCTCGGCATCCACGTCCCACAGCCGGAACTGAACCCCCAGACGCCCATCGGACTGGGTCTCGACCGTACCGGTCACCAATGCCTGGGCGTTGATCTGGCGCCAGTCGGCAAATTGCGGCGCGCTGCTGTTGGTCGCCGACACATCCTGGATAAAGCTGCGCGGATCGATTGGCCGAAACAGGCCCGATCGCTCGAGATCGGCCGAGATGACGCCGGCGATCTGGCTGCCGGCTTGCGATCCGCCGGCAAATGCCGGGATCGCGATCGGCATCGGTTGAACCTGGCCGCTGGTGATGTCGAGGCGCAACGCAGCTCTCGCCGCGACCGGTGGCAGCAACAGCAGCGCCAGCAATGCGATCACCCCGCCGATGGCGACGCGGAGAGTTCCGTTCATAGGAGGTCCTTTGGGCTGAAATCGACAACCATGTCCTTCCACAGCTCATATTTATCGGGCGGTAGACGCAACGGCCGGCAGAGCGGGTTGAAAAATGCCCGACGTGCGCTCTCCGCCGCGGCGCGGAAAAAAGGGTCGGCGGCAGCGCGCCCCTGATCGACGATCGTCGCCTGTTCGACATTGCCATCGGGCTCGACCATGACGCGGATCTCGACCACCAGGTCGCGGGCGTCGCGAGCGCCGGCCGGGATGTTCCAGCAGCGCGAAATCTGCTCGCGCACCATGTCCATTTCGCTCGCACTGAGCTGACTGCCGAGCGGCGCATGAGGCTGCGCGGACGCTCGGCCCGAGGCGATAGCATTCTGCTGTGGCGGCGCATCGGGTGCTGGCGGCGTGTCCTCGGCCGCCAGGTTTCGCAACAGCGCGTCGAATTGGCCGGGGGCGTATTTTTTAGCCTCTGTCTTGGCTTCGTTGCGTGCCAATTGCTGCGGCCGCTCAGGCGTCGGCTTCGCCGCCGCTGTTTCGACAGCCGGCTTCGGAGGCGGCGGCGGCAGCGGCTTGGGTTCGGGAACCGGCGGCGGCGGTGGCAACCGCACCTCTTTCGGCTGATCCGCAGCCGATCTTGTGGGTGCCGGCGGTGGCGCCGGCTTTGGCTGTGGCGGCGCCGGGGCAGGCGGTTCGGGCGGCGCTTCGGCGGCGGAAGGCGGCGGCGTCGGTTTTGGCGGCGCCGGTTGGGGGACCGGTTTTTCCGCCGGCGGTCCCGGCAGCGGCGGTTCGAGTTTGGCCTCGCGCACCGGCATGTTCGGGTTGGGATGGGTCGCCCGGGTCTCCGGTCCCATAGTCACCAGCTGAACCGCGATCGGCATTTCCTCGGGCGCGGGCGGATGAAACAAATTCGGCAGCCCGAAGATCAGGATTGCGCCCAAGCCGACATGCAGAAACGCCGACAAAAAGAGGCCGCGGCCGGCAACGCCGTCCGGCATCGGCGGCGGAAATTCCGGCTCCGTCAAGGGGGCCGGTTCTGCGGCGGCCAGGCTCATCCGAAGGCGACCGGACGGGGACCGTTAATGCCTGTTGGCCGACACAGCGCCGGCAGCCGGTATCGTATTGCCCGCAGCCTTGGCCGGCAGCCCCTGTGGCGCTTGCGCAATCAGCGAGACCTTGCGATAGCCGGCTGCACTGATCAGGCTCATAACTTCGAGCACCCGACCATAGTCGATCGACTTGTCAGCCCGGACATAGACCAGCGCGTCGGGGTTCTCCCCGGTTATCGCCTGCAGTCGCGGCACCAGCGAATCGGCCACGACATCGGTATCCTGGATAAAGATGTGTCCCTCGTTGTTGATCGAGATGACCAACGGCTCTTTCGGATCGGTGATCGGCGGCGCCTGGGTCTGCGGCAGATCCACCGGCACGCCGACCGTCAACAGCGGTGCCGCAACCATGAAAACCACGAGCAGAACCAGCATCACGTCGACCAGAGGGGTCACGTTGATCTCGGCCATTGGCCGATAGCGCCCGCGCCGGCCGTCGCCGCGAAAGGTTGAAAGCGCCACCGCTCACGGCCTCTCGTCGAGCTGGCGCGACAGGATCGCACTGAACTCCGATGAAAAGGCTTCAAGCCGACCGGCGTAACGCCCGAAATCGGTGGCGAGCTTGTTGTAGGCGACGACCGCCGGGATCGCGGCGACCAGACCGAGTGCGGTCGCGAACAACGATTCGGCGATCCCGGGGGCGACGACGGCTAGACTGGTGTTCTTCGACGCGGCGATCGACTGGAAGCTGTCCATGATGCCCCAGACCGTGCCGAACAGGCCGACAAACGGTGCCGTCGCCCCAACCGTCGCGAGAAACGCCATAAAACGCTCGACCCGTTCCATCTCGCGGCCCACGGTCACATTCATGACCCGTTCGATGCGCTGCTGCAGGCTCGCCCGCATGATCGCGGTGCCGAGCAGGCCTTTCGCAGCACTGCGGCGCCATTCGCGCATCGCCGACGAGAACACGGCGGCCATCGGATCGGGCGGGCGCTGGCCGACGCGTTCATAGAGGTCGTCGAGCGAACCGCCCGACCAAAAACTCTCTTCGAAATTTGCCGCCGCATGGTGCAGCCGGCGCAGCCGGATCACCTTGTCAAAGATGACCGCCCACGACCAGAACGACGCCAACAACAAGATCATCATGACGGTTTTGACGATGGCATCCGACTGCAAAAACAGGGCAATGATCGACAAGTCGTGAGGCACCGCGCCGGCCAGCGGCAAAGCTTCAAAGGCTGTCTGCTGCATGGTTTGAACCTTTTATGGCGTCTTTTGGGCGATGTTCGGGGTCATTCAACCGCCTCGGCCTCGCCAGCGAACGGCAGGCCCGCGAGAAGGTCGAGCTGGTCCGGCAACGACGCCGGCAGCGGCAGATCGAGATGGCCATAGGCAAGGCGGGTCAACACCCGCCCGCGCGGCGTGCGCTGGATAAACCCTTCTTGAAGCAAAAAAGGCTCGATCACGTCTTCGATCACGTCGCGCTCCTCGCCAAGAGCCGCCGCCATGGTTTCGACCCCGACAGGTCCGCCGCCATAGCGCTCGGCAATAGAGCGCAGATAACGCCGGTCCATGCCGTCGAGCCCACACTGATCGACATCGAGCCGACGCAACGCCGAATCGGCACCGGCAGCATCGACATCGGCCAATTGCTCGACCGCGGCGATGTCGCGGACCCGGCGCAACAGACGCAGGGCGACCCGCGGGGTGCCGCGCGCCCGGCGCGCGATCTCGGCGGCACCGTCACGCCGCAAGTCAAACGCCAGCTGCTGCGCCCCACGGGACACGATCACCGCCAATTCGGCCGGTTCATAAAAGGCGAGGCGCAACGGAATCCCGAAACGCTCGCGCAATGGCCGACTGATGAGCCCCGAGCGGGTCGTAGCCCCGACCAGGGTGAAACGCGGCAGATCAATCCGGATCGAACGCGCCCCGGGACCTTCGCCGATGATCAGATCGAGCTGAAAATCCTCCATTGCCGGATAGAGGACCTCTTCGACCGAGGCGGTGAGCCGGTGGATTTCGTCGATAAACAACACATCATGCGGCTGCAGGTTGGTCAGCAATGCGGCGAGGTCGCCGGCGCGCTGGATCACCGGGCCCGAGGTGGCACGAAACCCGACACCCATCTCGCGTGCGACGATCTGCGCCAACGTGGTCTTGCCGAGACCGGGTGGCCCGAACAGCAGCACATGATCGAGGGCTTCGCGGCGGGTCTTCGCCGCGGCGATGAAGATCCTCAGATTGTCGCACAAGGCGCGTTGGCCGACAAAACCGGCCAGGGTCTGCGGGCGCAGCGAGGCATCGGCGACATCGTGTTCGCCGATCGCGGGATTGACGATGCGCGGCATGCCCTCGCTCACGACGGCGCCCCGGACGCCAACTCCTGTAGTCCGCCGCGGATCAGAGCTTCCGTCGGCGCCGTGGCGCCAAGGCGCCGAACCGCGGCCGTCACCGCGCCAAACGCTTCGCCGCGCCGATAGCCGAGATTGACCAAGGCGGAGACCGCATCAGCCGCAGGCCCCTCGCCGATCGGCGGCGCCAAAGTGGCCGGCGCCGAGACCCGCGGTGACATCACGAGGCTGCCGGCCTTGTCACGCAACTCGTTGACGATGCGTGCTGCCAGTCTCGGTCCGACACCGTCGGCGCGGGCTAGCGCCGCCTTGTCCTGGGTGAAGATCGCAGCGCCGAGCTCCTCGGGATCGACTGCCGACAACACCGCCAGCGCGAGCCGGGCGCCGACCCCTTGCACCGTCGTCAGCAGACGGAACCAATCCCGCTCCGCGGCGTCGAGAAAGCCGTAGAGGTGGATGTGGTCCTCGCGGACATGCGTCTCCACCAGCAGCCGCACCATGGTCCCAACCGGAGGCAGCCGGCCGAGTGTGCGGGCAGAGCAGAAGGCGAGATAGCCGACACCGCTGACATCGACGACCACCCCATCGACGGTAATCTCATCGAGAGCGCCGGCGAGCTTGGCGATCATCCGGAGATCGTTCCGGCGGCGATGGCCCAGGCGCGCCGGGTCTCCGCGTGATAGGCGTGGCAGATCGCCACCGCCAGCGCATCGGCGGCGTCGGCGGCACCGATCGCACAGCCCGGCAGGATCCGGCGTACCATCATCTGCACCTGGGCCTTTTCGGCATGGCCGGCGCCGACCACCGCCTTTTTGATCAGGTTGGCCGAATATTCGGCGACCGGGAGACCGCGTTCGGCCGGCGCCAACAACACGACGCCGCGGGCGACACCGAGCTTCAAAGTCGAGGCCGCGTTACGGTTGACAAAGGTTTCTTCGACCGCGGCCTCGTCCGGGCGAAACCGATCGAGCACGATGCCAATCTGCCGGAACAGCGACGCAAGGCGAACCGCCAATGGCTGATCGGCGGCAGGATTGGCGACGCCATCGGCGACGTAGGAGAGGCGGTTGCCGTCAACATCGATCACCCCCCAGCCGGTATGCCGCAACCCCGGATCGAGCCCCAGAACGCGCATTGCCGCCGCCCGTCCCCCGGCGCCGGATCAAGCGCCAAGCCGCGCCAGCACGTCCTCTGCCACTTCAAAATTTGCATAGACGTTCTGGACATCGTCGCTGTCTTCAAGCGTCTCGAGCAGCTTGAACAAGCTGACCGCGGTTTCCTCGTCGATCGCCGCCGTGGTTTTCGGCCGCCAGACGAGCCGCGCCGACACCGCCGGGCCAAAGCGTTGTTCCAGCGCATCGCGCACGGTGTTGAGGTCATCCGGCGCACAGGTCACTGTGTGCTGCTCGGCGTCGCTGTCGACATTCTCGGCGCCAGCCTCCAGTGCTGCCTCAAACATCTGGTCGGCGCTCGCCGTCGCGGCCGGATAGACGATCTCGCCGACGCGGTCGAACAGAAACCCGACACTGTTGGTTTCGCCAAGCGCGCCGCCGGCTTTGGTAAAAGCGGCGCGAATTTCGCTCGCGGTGCGGTTGCGGTTGTCGGTCAGCGCCTCGACGATAACCGCGGTGCCGCCCGGACCGTAACCTTCGTAGCGGACCTCGTCATAAGCGGCATCGGCCTCGCCACCGGCGCCCCGCCGGATCGCGCGGTCGACCGTGTCTTTGGGCATGTTTGCCTGACGCGCCGCCAGCACGGCCGCCCGCAGACGCGGGTTCGCCGCCGGATCGGGCAGCCCGGTGCGGGCTGCGGTCGTCAGTTCCCGGATGATCTTGGTAAAGACCTTGGCGCGCTTTTTATCCTGCGCACCCTTCCGGTACATGATGTTCTTGAATTGGGAATGGCCAGCCATCGTTCTCCGCGGCTCCCGGGACACCCGGGGCTACCAATACCACCGGTAATAAGGGCTCATCTCGGGGCTAACAACCCAATATGGCAGCATTGCGGCGCGCCGGACCGCGTCCGCCAATCCTGCCAACCCTTTGGCGAGTCCCGGTTTGGGTTACAAGATCTCGCGCCAGCCCGCTAGGGATGGGGCAGATATGGGCTCAGGCGCCCGCCGATTCGCACCGGCTCGACCCGGCGCGCCAATCCGTTCGCGTCATCTGTCACCAGCAGGATACCGCACAGGGTACCCTCGCCTTCCGCGACCTGCGCCCGCTCGCCCGGCATCTTGGTAACAAAACGGCGCACCGCCGGCGCTTTTTGCAAGCCGATCACCGAATCGTAGTCGCCGCACATGCCGGCATCCGTCTGATAGGCGGTACCGCCAGGAAAGATCTGCGCATCGGCGGTCGGGATATGCGAATGGCTGCCAAAAACCGCCGAAACCCGGCCATCGGCGAAATGCCCCATCGCCATCTTTTCGCTCGACGCTTCGGCATGGATGTCGATCAGGATCGCGGCTGGCCTGGTTCCGAGCGGA
>DATJLK010000188.1:0-49848 GCA_035509615.1 Allostellaceae bacterium
GGCATTTGAGATGGGTGCCGCAAAGATCGGCAACGGCAGTGCACCGGCTTCGGCTAACTTCACTGATGTCACGCCGACAGTATTGAGCGCCCTTACCGGTTCTGGCTTGGTGGATACGAGCGTTTCCGTGCTCAACCAAGGTGGCACCCCGGCGAGCATCAGCTCCACTTTCGGGACCGAAAGCGTGACCTACAACTATGCGCCCCCAACCCCCGGTACACCCCCCATCGGGTCCGCCGCGCCCGTTCCGGAGCCCTCTTCGCTGTCGGTTCTCGCCGTTGCCCTGCTTGGTCTGGGCTGGATCTCGCGAAGGCTGCTTGCGCCCCGCACCCGCTAGTAGACCTGGCGCGCAGCGGATGGCGAATAGTCGGGCTCGCCTGCCGCACGGGTAATGATCGGGCGGCGCGTCATTGTCAGGACGACGAGGGCGCCGCTGATCAGAAGGCCGCCGGCAACAGCGAAGGCTCCACCATAGCTGCCGGTACCGGCGATCACGTAGCCGGTGACGATCGGCGCAAGCAGCCCGAACACATTGCCGCCGGTGACGAGCAGGCCGGTTGCCTTGCCGGCATCCTTTGACGAGTCGAGCAGATCAAGCAGCAGCGAGGCGTTCAGCGCGTTTGCAACCGCTGCTCCGGTCATCGATATGGAAATCAGAGCGAGGACCAGCCAGGTGCTGGTTGCGAAGGGCGTCGCCAGCACGACAGCCGAAACCACCAGCATCGCGGCGACCATCCGACGGCGCTCCCCAGTGTGCGCCCCGCGCGAGCGCAACAGGCGATCGCTGAAATGCGCCAGCAGCAGACCGGCAACGATGGTCGCTGCATAGGGCACCGCCGCCAGTAGCCCGGTCTTCATAATCGTCAGGTGGCGGGTTGCGACAAGGTAGCTCGGCAGCCAGGTGAGGAACAGGTAATGCGTGTAAACGCCCGTCCCTTGCGTGAAAAACAGCGCCCACATGCTGGTGCTTCGGACCAACCGTCCCAGGCCGCCGGCAGGCCTCGGCGGCGCCGCAGCGTCTGGCTCGTGCTCCGCCTGTTCAACGAGCGCGCCGTCCGGGCGGTGAAACCAGATCGCCCAGGCTACGAGCCACAGAGCACCAAGACCGCCGATGACGAAAAAGCCAGGGCGCCAGCCATAGCGGCTCGCAATCCAGGCAAACAGCATCGATCCCAATGCCGGGCCGGCGTAGCTGCCGGTGCTGACGATCATGTGGGACAGCGCGCGCTGGGTTACCGGGACCCACTCCCGTATTAATCGCCCCGTCGATGGCGACCAGCTCGCCTCGCCGGCGCCCATGACCAGGCGGCTTGCGAACAGCCCCGGCAGCGTCGTGCAAAAGCCGGTCGCAACCGTTGCCAGGGACCAGATCGTCAGGCCGATCGCGGTCGTCGCGCGTGGCCCGAGCCGGTCCACGGCGAAGCCCCACAAGATCAGGCAGGCGGCATAACTCCACAAAAAACAGGAGAGGAAATAGCCCAGCGCCACGGTGGAGATGTGGAACTCGGCAGCGATAATCGGCGCAGCAACCGAGAGCACTGCCCGGTCGGCGTAGTTGAGAGCGGCCAAGCAGAGCAGCAGAACGTAAAGCGCGCGCAACCCGCGTGGCATGGCGTCCTTCCCGATGGGTCTCGTCCGGCCCAGCGCGGCAGGCCGTCTTAAGAAGAAGATTAACCCGAAGCGCGGGAACCGCGGGAGAGGGCAGATCCGAGGGTCATGAAATGCCGCCGAGCCTGTCAGGTAGACCGCGCACAACCGCCCATTTCGGCGAGACCGGCGGCCTCGATATCCTTGCCGAGGACCAGCCCGGCGTTCTTGACCAGGATGTCGAGATCGTCGGAACGGCCGCCCGCGGTGGCCATTGTCGCCGCCCGATCCTCACTGGTCACGTCGAGGCGCATATAGAGCCCGGCATCGCCGAGGACTGGCGCGGGTCTCGCGACCGCGCTCACCGGGCCCGGCTGTACTATTGCACGAGGCGCGATACCCAGTCGGCGACAGGGTCGGCGCTGCTGATGTCGGGCTGAACCAGCCCGTCGATCATAAAGGTGGGCGACACATGGATGCCGTTCTGGCGGGCGTACTTGGCATGCCACTTCACCTCGCGGTCGAGATCGGGAATGGCGAAAGCTTCAGTGAGCTTCACGCCGCTGTAGCTTTCGATCCGGGCGATAATCTCGTTGGGCGTCGTATCGAGGTTTGGCCCGCTGCAATGGCGCTCGAACTCGAATTCCTCGCGGTGCGCGGCCACCGCCGTCATGACGGCTTTTGCCGCCGCCTTGCCGCCGTCGAGGGTCGAGGCAGCCACGATACAGCGCACGATCACCCCCGAATACATGTGCCAAGGCTGCGACTGCAGCCGGAGCTTGAGGGTGATGCGATCTTCGCCCGCTTGGTCGAGCAGGCCGTCGAGCTTGCCAAACGCCCTGACCGAAAACGGGCAGGTCGGTTCCAGAAACACCTCGAAGACGCGGGGCCCGCGGCCCCAGACGAGCGGATCGGCGTGCCAATTGCTCATATGACGTTTGCTCCTTTATCTGGGTTCGTATTTATCTGGTTCGTACCCGGCGGGGACCTGAGAGCTCGCCGGTCAACGACGCGAGCGGCGAGAATCGCCACGGCGAGCCGTTGAAAATCACCGCTTCGATGACGCGAATACCCAATACCTGCCACAACCTTTATCAACGAGACCGCCTGGCCGAGGTCGAGCGGTCATCGCGGCTGGATGCGGTCCGCCACCCCGTACCCGGCATCGAGCATACACGTGATTGAGCTCCTTCCTGAAAGCTGCGCGGTGCTGCGTCAAAATCTGAACCCGTTGGATCGCGAACCGTCAACCGACGATTTGCCGTTGCCGCCCCGTTATTGATGCTGAGAGCAGTCTCGAGACCCGCCATGGATGGTGATGCAGGCCCCTTTCCGTCGGACCCGTCGGCGCGATATCGTCTGACGTCCAAAAAGACGGACCAGTTTATGACCGACCTCCCGAGACGCGCTGACATCCACGAGGAAGGGCCCGCGCGAGGGCTTTCATATCGAACCCGACCCGATCAGTACTTCCGACAAGACCAGGCTGATCGATGCGTTCGCCGAGAGCCGGCTGCACCACATCGAGGCCGCCTCGTCTGTCAGCCCGAAGATCGGCCCCGGCCGGGCCGATGCGGAGGACGATGTCACCAACCTCACCCCGAAGCACAGGAGGACGCGCATGATCGTACGGATATATACGGGCCAAGATGGCCAGACCCATTTTGAAGATCTGCCTCTGCCGGCTGCGGAGGGCCGCAACGTTGCGCTTCAGACAGGCGCCAACCTCGTATTCCGCTCTTTCCCGGCGGACTATTGGAGCGACTGGCACACCGCACCGCGGCGGCAATACATTTTTATTCTCGCGGGGCAGATGGAAATCGGGATCGGCGATGGCACCACGCGGCGTTTTGGACCGGGTGATGTGGTCCTCGCCGACGACCTCACAGGCCAGGGCCACACGACGCGCTCGTTGGGCGTTGCGCGGGTGAGTGCCACCGTGCCGGTGAGCGCCTGACGCGGGTTCTACCCCGTCAATGCGTGAGCGCACCGATGGCTGCGCTGTTCTGAGGCACCGCGAGGCGTCTTGCCATAAGCCGGGGAGGCGCTGCCGGCTACCCGTCAGCAGACGCACCCCGCGACGCGAGGATGGTTGGTCACTCAGGAGGAGACCGCATATGCCAGAGCGTCAACGTATGACGACCCGACTGAAGACTCTCTTTCAACGGCCCGAATTATTTGTCTTGGCGGGCGGGATCAACCCCATTGGCGCAAAGATGGCGGAAGCGCTGGGCTACGACGCCTTCTACATGTCCGGGGGCAATACCTCGGCGCACCAATTGGGATGGCCCGACTCCGGGACCAGCATGCGCGACATGGTGGACAACGCCCGGAAAATTGTCCTGACCGTGCAGATCCCGGTCTTCGCGGATGCCGACACCGGCTACGGTGATGCCATCAGCACGCATTACACCGTGCGGGAATACATTCAGGCGGGGATCGCCGGCGCCCATATTGAAGACCAGACGTTTCCGCCGAAATCCGGCCCCCGCCGCCGCTGTATCTCGATTCCGGAGATGGTCGGAAAGCTCCGGGCGGCGATGGATGCCAAAGAGGCTCTCGACCCCGACTTCGTGATCATGGCCCGGTGCGACCTTGGCGGCGTGCCGGGCGCCAGCTTCGCGGAGATTATCGAACGCTGCCAAGCCTACAAAGCCGAAGCGCAGGTCGATGTCGTCTGCCCCAACGGCTTGCGCAGCTGGGAAGAAATCCAGGAGGCGATCCGCCTCATTCCCGGGCCCGTCGTCCCCCTCATTCCCGCCCATCTGTCGCCGTATCCTTCCTTACAGGCGCAGCAGGAGGCTGGGGCCGCTGCGGCCTGGTTCCCCGCGCTGACCACGATGGCAGGCTTGCAGGCCAACTGGGATTTCTTGAGTGATTTCAAGCAGCGCGGCACATTGGCCCTGGATGTGCTGCGTGCCCAGGCGGCGCAGAGTCGCTGGGGTGTGGCCAGCAATGGCCGCATTCTGGACGAGCCGCGTCTGCGCGCCATGGAGGAGAAGTACCTTCCAGACTAGGGCAGGACCGCGGATCGGAGCGCCAGGCGCTTCGATCCGGTACGATCATGGTCTAGCGCCTGTCCGAGGCTCCGGCTTGTAACTGGAAAAGATTACCTTATCGCGCCTCGGCGCCGAAACCGATGGTCCGCTCAAGATGCGTCAGGCTGCGTCATTCAGCATCATGTCGGCAGCCTTTTCACCAATCATGATGGATGGCGCATTGGTATTGCCCGATGTCAGCGTCGGCATGATCGAGGCGTCGGCAACCCGTAGGCCCGCAATGCCATGGACCCGCAGCTGGGCATCGACGACGGCCATCGGGTCGGACCCCATCTTGCAGGTGCCGACCGGGTGGTAGGTGGTTTCCGCGGCCTGCTTTACCCAGTCGAGGATCTCGTCATCGGTGGTCCGATCGACGCCCGGTACGATTTCGCTGACCTGAAGAGGGGTCATGGCGGGTGCGGTCATGATCGCGCGGGCGATGCGGACTGCGCGCACAGTCAGCTCCGCGTCGGGTGGCGACGACAGAAAATTGAAATTGATCGCTGGCGGTCGGCGCGGGTCGGCCGCGGTGATGTGAACATGTCCCTTGCTTTCCGGGCGCATCGCGTGGGCATAAAGGGTCACACCCGATCGCCGCGAGATCCTCGGGCCGCGCGGGCTGGGTTCGGTCAGCATCGGGATCCAGCCGAGCATCAGGTCCGGCGCCTCCAGGCCCTCGCGCGAGTGCACGAACGCGCGCATCGGGGCGCCCGTCATCGCCAGCATGCCCTGCCGGAACAGCGCGTAGCGCAGCACCTGCTGTGCCAGACCGAGGCCTCGCCCCCGGTCGTTGAAAGTGACGCCCTTCTTTCCGACCAGCCAGCGGGTGCGTGGAACATAATGATCGCGCAGGTTCTCGCCGACACCGGGCAGCTCATGATGCACCTCGATGCCGAGTTTGCGCAGCCGGTCGGGCTGGCCGATACCGGATAACTCCAACAATTGCGGCGAGTTGAACGCGCCGGCGCTAACCACCACCGCGCGTCCTGCACCTGCCTCGCGCACCTCGCCAGCAACGGAATAGCGCACACCGGTGCAGCGTTTGCCGTCGAGCACGAGCCCCTCGCTCAGAGCCTCCGTCTCGATATGCAGGTTGCGGCGGTTGCGGACCGGCTCGAGATAACACCGCGCCGTGCTCATGCGGCGGCCGCCGGCAATCGTCGCCTGACTCATCGCGATGCCTTCCTGGCTGGCGCCGTTGTAATCCGGGTTGTGCCGGATGCCGACCTGCGCCGCCGCCTGGATGATCGTCGCGAAAAGCGGATCGTGCGGTTGCGGGTTGGTGACGCGCAACGGGCCCTCGCGGCCGCGAAGGGCATCGTCACCCTCTCCGGCATAACTTTCCATGCGTTTGAAGAAAGGCAGAACGTCGGTGTAGCTCCAGCCGCGGTTGCCCATCTGCGCCCAGGTATCGAAGTCCTGGGCCTGACCGCGGACAAACACCATCCCGTTAATCGAGCTGGAACCGCCGAGCAGTTTGCCGCGCGGCACCGGGAGCCGGCGGCCGTTGGTGCTCGGCTCGGGCTCGGAGGAATAGAGCCAATTGGCTGCCGGGTTGGCGATCAGCCGGGCCATTCCGATCGGGATCGGGGACCATGGATGGCTTGCCCGCCCGGCTTCAAGCAGCAACACCTTGTTGCGCGGGTCTTCCGATAGCCGGTGTGCAACCGCCGCGCCGGCGGAACCCGCACCGACAACAATGTAATCGTAAGTTTCCATCACTGTTGCCTTCGTAGCCTCCGGCAGGCCGGGCTGGCAAGATCAGGCCCGAGGCAATGATAACGCCCAGGAGCGAGTTGCTCTTCGTCCCGGCCTCGGTGCCTGTCGGTCTCTACCGCAAGCACTATCCCCCGGTCCGGCGGCGATCAAGCCTGCAGCGGTCCACTGTCCCCCTCGATTTTGCTGAGGCTGCCCGCTGCGGCCCAGCTGCCGGCATGTCGGGTTGGCGGGAGCGTCGGCACTGCGCACCGACCCCGGACCTATTCGCAAAACCACGCTCGAATTGCTAAACCCGACCCTCACGCGTCATTCGGGGCGGCGCCAGCGGACGGTCGGGCGGGCCGAAGCCGGTGACTCTCATCGAGATCACCCCGGCGATCACTGGGAGTCACGGCGGCGAGCGGCGCCACTCCCGTATTCGGCATTTGCTTGTCTTGCCGAAACGGGGTTGAGCTATCTTGTTGATGATCGTTAAAGCGGTAGATCGCGCCGGCGATGCGATCCCGGCGGATCGCCACGACTTTTGGCCGCGGTCGCAACGAAGGAAATAAGCCATGCCGGACACCCACGTCTTGGCGGAACGCTCGAGCCAGGGTCGGCTCGCGGTCTACGACGCGATCGTCATCGGCGCCGGGATTTCCGGCCTGTATATGCTCTACCGCCTGCGCGAACTGGGCATGACCGCGCGAGTCTTCGAGGCCGGCACAAATGTCGGCGGCACCTGGTACTGGAACCGTTATCCCGGCGCGCGCTTCGATTCCGAAAGCTGGACCTATGGCTATTCCTTTTCGAAGGAGCTGATGCGGGAATGGGACTGGAAGGAGCACTTCTCCCCCCAGCCCGACACGCTGGAATATCTCAATTACGTCGCCGACAAGTTTGACCTGCGCCGGGACATTGAGTTCCGCAGCACGGTCGTGGCTGCGCATTGGGATGAGGCGGCGAGCGAGTGGACCGTGACATTGGAAAGCGGGCAGCGGGCAACGTCACGGTTTCTGTTCACCGCCATCGGCATCCTCTCGGCCTATACGCTACCGGCCATTCCGGGCCGCGACAGTTTCAACGGCCCGGCTTACCATCCCGCGCGGTGGCCGCACACACCGGTGGATTTCACCGGCAAGCGCGTCGGCATCATCGGCACCGGCGCGACCGCCATCCAGGCGATCCCGGAAATCGCCAAACAGGCAAAGCACCTCACCGTTTTTCAACGCCGTCCCAACTGGGCCGCACCCTTGCATAATTCCAAAATAAGCAGGGAGGAGATGGCGGAGATCAAATCCCGTTACGAGGAGATTTATGCGCACTGCGCGACGACGCCGGGCTGGTTCATTCATCGGCCGGACCCCCGCAAGACTCTGGAAGTGCCACCCGAGGAGCGCGAGGCCTTTTGGGAGAAGCTTTACGGCGAGCCCGGCTTTGGCATCTGGATGGGCAATTTCCGCGACATTCTGACCAACGAGGACGCCAACGCCGCGATCAGCGCCTTCATCGCCAAAAAGATTCGCCAGCGGGTCAAGGATCCGAAAGTGGCGGACAAGCTGATCCCCAAAGATCATGGCTTCGGCACGCGCCGAGTACCCTTGGAAAGCGGCTATTTCGAAACCTACAACCGCGACAACGTCACGCTGATTGATACCCTGGCGGATGAACCGATCGAGTGCATCACCCCGCAGGGCATCAGAACGACGCGGCAGGAGCACGCATTCGACATCCTGATCTATGCCACAGGGTTCGACGGCGTGACTGGCGCCTATGACCGTATCGACATCCGCGGTGAGAACGGGCTGCGGCTCAAGGACGCCTGGGCCGAAACCCCGCGCACCTATCTCGGCATGCTCGCCGAAGGTTTCCCCAACATGCTGATGGTACTCGGCCCGCACACCGCGCGCGGCAATATTACCCAGGCGATCTCGCACAGCGTCGAATTCCAGACGGAGATGCTGCGGTTCATGCAACAGCACAACTACACGCGGGTGGAGACCCGGCCCGAAAAAGTCGACGAGTGGACGCAGATCGTGATCAAGGCGGGCGAAGCCTTGCTGTCGTTCAAGGTCGATTCCTGGCAGAACGGCGTCAATCGCAACGTCGAGGGTCGGACGGTGCGTCGGGTTCTGGGCTACAACGGCAACGGCGCGCATTTCCGGCGGACGACCGATGAAGTCGCCAAAGGCGGCTACCAGGAATTCGCGTTCCGTTAGTGCTCAGTAGCTGCCTACCGCCAATCGGCGGCGGTGCTGTTCCTGATAGCGGATGTTTTCGCCGATACCGGAATAGGGCGGGCGCCACTCCAAGCGGCTGCCGCCGCCACCGCAGCGTCGACAAAGAGGTCGCGAACCTCTGCCGCTGCTTCAAACTCAGACATGCGTCGGGCAGAGTCATTCTTGCGGTCTCTTCTCGCACTGTCGCGGACTTGCGGGCCCGAGGGGTGCCATCAATCCCTGGGCGACGGTCGGCAGCACCGTCTCGATCATGTCGTCGATCGACAAGTCCGGTTGTGCCAAGTGGTCGATAATCAGCATCGTCAAGCCGTGCGTCGCAGACCATATCGAGAGCGCCGCCAGCGCCAAGGCTTTTGGATCGTCAGGTGACACCGCAAAGTCACCCGAAAGCGCGCCGCGTAAAATGAGTTGTTCCAGCACCGCCCGGGCTTCGGCGCCGGCCGACCGGGCGATTGTCGGGCGATCGGCATATTCCGTATTTGCCAGGGCCTGACCGAACATCAGTCGATAAAGCGCCGGGTTGTCGAGACCGAGGCGCACATAGGTTCGCGCACACGCGATCAGCGCTTTTTCCGGTTCGACGATGCCGGCAATGGCGGCCAGCATGCCGTCGCGCAGCCGCTCGAAACCGACCGCCGCGACGGCGCCCAGCAGGTCCCGTTTCTCGGCGAAGTGGTTGTAAGGCGCGTTGTGGCTGACCCCGGCGCGGCGAGCTAGTTCCCGCAGCGAAAAACTCCATTCCTGTTCTTCGGTGACGAGCGCCAGTGCGGTGTCGATCAGTGCCCGCCGCAGATCGCCGTGGTGATAGGGCGCCGGATCGGCGGAGGTGATTTTTTGCATCGTGCCCAACCGCGGATGTTGACGTCGTCAACATAAGCGACGATATTGGCACCGTCAACATCCGCCGCCGTGCGCTTGCACCTCGAATCGCTCGCCCCTCGGCAAACCCAAATCGTTGACAAACCTCGGAGAAAGCAATGGCACAACAACAACCCCGCGTTCGTGACCAAGTGACTCCTGAAGGATGGGAGCAGCGCGTGGCACTCGCGGTCGCCTATCGACCGGTTGCGCGTTTCGGCCGGGATGATCTCATCTTCACGCAGCTGTCGGCCCGTGTCCCGCGCACCAGTTCCTGATCCGGGCATCATCGCAAGGGCTCAAGAACAAGCCGCGACCGTCACGAACACGGCGCTGTTGCGCAAGCTCAACCGGATCGACCCGTCCCACCGCGATTAAACCGCAGTCCAGTTTGATGAACGGCTGTCCTCTGGCGCGCTCGGCGCGTCAAAGGTGAAACCCGTCTTATGGCTAGGGGAATGACCATGGAAAATCTCGACAACGATCGCGCCAAGTTTCACGCGATCACTGAAAGCACCCGCGATGAGTGGCAACTGATCTGGGGCGAGCTCGAGCGTTTCGCGCGGCAACTGCCGGATCGCCTTATCGCGCATCTCGAACTGCTGCGTGGCGATCACGGCGGGTTTCCGGTCGATCGCCTGGAGCATTGTCTGCAGACCGCGACCCGCGCTTCTCAGGCGGGGCGGGACGAGGAATATGTTGCCTGTGCCCTGTTGCACGATATCGGCGATTGGCTGGGCTCTCGCAACCACCCGGAACTCGCGGCCGTCATCGTCCAGCCCTTCGTGGCGGAGGCGAACCACTGGATGGTCAAGCATCACGGCATCTTCCAGGGGTATTACTTCTTCCACTTCCTGGGGTTCGATCGGAACATGCGGGAACAGTTCCGGGGGCATCCGCATTTCGAACGGACCGAGGAATTCTGTCGCCTATTCGATCAGACGGCCTTCGATCCCAACTTCAAATCGATGCCGCTCAAGGCTTTTGAACCGATGCTGCAGAGGGTGTTCTGCCAGCCCCGCCAATCGATCTACGTCGCCCGATCGGAATAGGGCACCGCTCAATCGGCAGCAATGACCGTGACCGCGGCGCTTCTGTCCGTCGGTGGGCAGCGCGGTGCTCGGCGGCCCCAAAGCTTGTGACGGCACCAGCTGTCCCGCAGACAGCTCCTGCAACAGAAGCCCTACGGTCAATCGACCGGTTGCCGGCTTATTTTGGGCGCCTATTTTTCGGCAAGGGCATAATTACTGGTCGCGCGGACAACTCGGCGCCAAAGAATTAGCGCAGGCATAGACCGGTTTGTCAGTCGAGCATGTGAGGGTGATAACGATCGTTTGTTTGTTGAAGCATCAATTTGTGATTGTCGCACTGAACTTGTGAAGGTTGTCTCCTTCATCGAGCTTATTTTCGGCAACTGAAAAACAGTTGTTGTTCCATTCGTTGAACGGTCGCCAGTAGTACGGGTGATCGCCGCTGCAGTAATACGCCCAGCCCTTGGTTTCCCATCCGGAATACGATATTCCGGCTTGCGCCTGCGGCTGGCAGTTGGGAACGGTGCCATATCCTGTTTTGCTGCACGGATTGGCCCATGCGGATGTTGCCGCCAATCCCGTTAACGACATGACCGCGCCGAGCAACGCACTGACGCGCAGCATCTGCCGCCGAGCATCACGATTGTCGTCATCACTGCTCTCCGCCGGTGAAGCCGACATGGTTGCTGGGAACCCCGATCCGCTCTGACATCAGTGGCGTGCCGTTTGTGGCGCGCCGCGCGCAGCCGATGTAAACTTGGATGATACCGACCGCGTCGGCGTTGCTGGTAACGAGAACGGTCAGGCTGTCGACTGGCTTGACGTCCCGCTTCCCGAAACCCGCCACTTGGTCCGGATCGGGCGACACCAGGTCCGCCTCGAGAAACTCGTTCTGCTCGGTATCCCAGCCGACCAATCGAGGAAATAGTGACGGGCAATCAACCGTGATCGAACCCGCGCCGTTTGCTGCGATCGCAACAGGGCCCGATGCCACCGTGCGGCAACCGCTGACCTGACCGGCGCACTCGTTGCCATCGTAACCCAATATTCTGGTTGTATTCCACAGACCGCTGTCGGCCAGCGCCGGCGCCCCCGCCCCGACCAATGGCATCGCCACCACCACAGCGGCTCCGATCTGGGCAATCGGAGAGATACGAAGCGGTTTAATCAGTAGGTCTTTTGGTTTGGACATAATTTGCCTCCCTCATGGGCTGGCCCTTACCTCACAGCGACCGTTTGCGGCTTACCCTGTGAGATTACCCAGCGCTACAATTTTAGGTTGTTCCTGCGGACGTCACGGGTGCAACGTGCAATGCCGTCGCGGGCTTGTGGTGCGGGCAATCAGCATATAAAATTTAGCAGCGGTATTAAAGTTGGCAGCGGCATTGCCATTAAATGGAATGGCGGCAAATGGAATGGCGGCGGCGTCAGCCCTCAGGCAGGCCGCCAGCGCGCAAGCCGGCCAGGGTGCGCACGATCATTGCCGCTGATCGGAAGAACAACGTTTCCCGGGCGCTACGCACGGTCAACCCGGGAAGAATACGCAACAGAGCCGCGACTGCGGCGCATGCTTCGTCGTGTTGTCCGATCTCCGCCGCGGCGATCGCCAATGGCAATAAACCCGGCATGTAGCTCGGCATGCGCGCGACGCAAAAGCGCAGTTCGGCGAGCGCCTCTTGCGGACGGTTGACGGCGAGCAGCGCTCGCCCCAGAGCCGCGCGCCAGCCCGGCGGGTGAAAGGGGTTGAGCGTCATGGCGAGGCGGATCTCGCTCTCGGCCCCGGCCGGGTCGCCAGCATGGATCAGGACGTTGGCATAATTGTACCGGGCCTCGGCCGCGCATGGATTGGCGTGTACCGCGGCGCGGCCCATGTCGAGCGCCTCGTCCCATTCCTCATTCAGCATCAGCACAAAGGCAAGCATGCCGAGGCAGAGTGAGGAGCCGGGTTCGATTTCGACGGCCCGGCGGGCAAGGGCGAGCGCCTCGACCGCGGCGGCGCGGCCGCGCGGCTCGCCCCAGAAATGGGTGAAGCCGCGTTGCACGGTGAAGGCTTGCCAAGCGTAGGCGGCGGCATATTCGGGATCGAGGTCGATTGCGCGTGCAAACATCTCGCGCGCCACCCGGGTGTAGGGCTCGGTCGCGCGGAGGTGCAGTTCGCGGCCGCGCAGATAAAAACCGTAAGCATCAAGGCTGTTGGTCGGATATCGCCGCACCCGCTGGGTTGCGTCGTGCACGATGTGCGAGGCGACGAAAGCCGGAAGCCGCTCGGTCAGCTCTTCTTCCAATTCGAAAAACTCGTCGCGCGGCCGGTCAAAGCGCTCGGCCCACAGGCTGACGCCGGTGCGCGCATCATCGAGCCGGACATTGGCGCGAACCCGCCCGCCGAAACAGCGCAAATTGCCGGTAAAGAGATAGCTGGCCGCCTCCGGCAACGCCCAAGCCGCAGCGCCGGCATCAGGACCAGGCTCTCGCGCGCGACCCAAGGGGCTGACGACATAAAGATCATGGAAGCGCGTCAGATCGGCGACGAGATCGGCGGTTATGCCGGCGGCAAGATAGCCCTGCTCGGCATCGTTACCAAAGCTTTCAAACGGCAGCACCACAACCATCGGCCGATCCGCCGGCGGCGCTGGCAATGGCCTACTCGCCTCCAGCGAGGTCGGCATGCCGTGACCCTGCGCCGCTACGGGTGCGTCGGTGCTGACGCAGATGGCCGAAGTGTCCAGCAGATACCCGCGTCGCTGCAAGGTCCGCAGCAGCCGTTGCGTCTGATCACCCAGCGCGCGGCGGATCTCCCTGACACATTGCGCAATGCTGTCGTCGGTTACGAATACATTTGGCCAGATCGCCTGCATCAGCTCGTCGCGGTCAACAAGCTGCCCGGCATGCACCACCATGTGGCGCAGTAGATCAAAGGATTTGGGCCGCAAGGCCAGTTGCGTCCCATCCTCGGCGAAGAGGCCGCCCCGCGCGAGGTCAAGGGTGAAACGGTCAAAACGATAAATAGCCTTGGGCTCGAGGTTCATCGCCGGCCCTTTTTTAGGGTCGTCGTATTTCATCAAATTTCGCCGAAAATTCAATCGACTTTCGGAACCGTGCCCAGACGACCGTGTCGATGCCGCCGCCAGCCCTCGAACATGAGACAAAAACAGTACATGACGTAACGAGATCGAGCGGCTTAACGCCGCTGATGCGATGGTTGGATCGGTCAGAATAAGGTCCCGTGCCCGCCGCCACCGGACCCGCCGCCACCGGACCCGCCGCCACCGGAACTGCCGCCACCGGACCCGTAGCTCGACATGATCGTGGATCACCGCGTTGGTGTCAGGACGCGGCGGTGGATTACCGGCTGGTTTTGGCGAGGTGTCTAAAAGCGTCAGCCGATGGTCGCAGCCAATTTTGAACGACTTTTAGGACGACTAAAGAATGGCTGGCCAAGCGGCCGAGCGGTCGGTTTTGATGTAGACAAGGCCAGGCTGGCCGGAGCCGGTGATATCCGGCTCGGCGCGAAGCGCAATGGGATCTATTCGCACTCTCACCCGATACGTCAGGTTATCACGCTCCGGCCCGATATCCGCCGCGGTCTTTGGCGCGAGTTCGTCCCACGGGTCGACAAACAGCACGAGCGCAGGGAATATCCGGCCGGGCCAGGCATCCAGTAATATCCGTGCGGCGTTATGCGGCGCCACCCGGCTCCCTTCGCTCATCGGCAGCAGCACGTCCATGTAGACATTGTTGGTGTCGAGCATCGTAAAAACCCTGGCGCCGGCACCCAGCACCTCGCCCTGATTGGCAAGCCGGTATTGGATGCGGCCGTCCACCGGCGCCACCAAGGTGCTCTCGCTGATCTCAAGATCGATTTTGATGACCTTGTTTTTGGCCACTTCGAGCTCCGCCGTTGCGGCGTTGACCTCGGCCTCGGCGCGCTGATATCCGGCGATTGCCGCAGTCATTGCTTGGCGGCGCTCGTCAAGCGCCTCGCGGCTCTCAAAGCCGGGCGGGACCAGAGCCAGCGAGCGCTGGAATTGCTGTTGATCCAGAAGCATCAAAGAGCGCTGCTGGTCGAGTGCGGCCAGTGTTGCCGCATGCTCCTGCCGTGCTTCTTGCACCTTCGCCTCGGCCTCCTGTCGCCCGACCTGAAGGGCGCGCGTGTCCATACGGGCGAGGACTTGTCCCTTATGGATCGTGTCCCCCTCATCAACCAATATCGTCGCGACTGCGCCGGCGAATTTTGTATCGATATCAACTTCGTTGATTTTGAGCCGGCCCTGCGACCACGCGAAGCCGGGCAGTTCCGACGCGCCGTGGTGATCGTGCCACCATCCTACACCGCCGGCGACACAGGCTGACACGATCAACGCCGCGCAAATCGGCCAACCAGGCCGCCGACGCCGGCGCGTCAGCGTGGATGACGGCCCCGGGAGCCGCAATGCCGGAAGCCCGGCGGTTGGTTCCGGTGATGGCGGTTGCTGTTCGGGGGAAATCGTAGAGCAATCGTGCTGATGCATCTTCGGTGCTTTCGAAACCGCCCCTCGGGCACGGCGATCTTTACGAATGCTGTGATTAGGCCCAACAGCAGCTTTCATGTCCTGATAATGGGACGAAAAACTCCCGAAATTGCGCGGGTGGTTCAGACAACGCAATCTCAACGGCAAGACTGAGAGCTAACTGATAGAAGTCCGGCCACATCAATACATCGCCGTTTTAGTCCTTATCGCGCTGAACATCTCATAAATACCTTCATCGAACTTTCGCTCAAATCTCAGCCATCTCTCGGGACTTGAAGTCCCTGCGAACCCCACATTCCGCGCCAGCAACGGGAGGGCTCCATGTGTCCGACCTCGATGCGGACGCCCTTCCGCTGCCGCCTAGGCTGAAAACCCTGCCCCTCACCCGGCAAGGGCGGCCGACGGACCAAAGGCTCACACCAAGGAGACTGGCTGTGCAAAACCTCGATTTCGAAATCTCGGTTACTCCGAGGCCGCAAATGCCCACCCTTCGGGCGCCGGCAGATCCACAACCGGGCCGCCGTCTGTGTCTATTGGATGGGCCGCGCCAGAGCGTGCCTCGTCAACCCAGCCGCATTATTGACAGCGGCTTCACGAACGTCGTCTGCATGACGCTCTATAACGAATCAATGGCGATGCTCAAAAGCAGTTTGTCGGCCCTGCTTGTCAGCATCAATGCGCAACAGTCGGGGGTGCCGCAAGCGGCCCGATCATGCATTGTCGTCATAGCCGACGGCCGCGATCGTGTTGATCCCGAGATTTTATTATTCTTTAAAAGGGCAGGGCTGGTTGATACCGGGTGCTGGTTCGAAGCGCTGGGCGAGACGGTTCATTTCTCGCGCCATCATGCCAGCGAGATCATGACGCAGCTCGGGATTGAGAGCGCGTTGACCGGTGACGTGTATCTTGCAATCTGCGTCAAGCAGCAAAATCGCGGCAAGCTCCACTCCCATGCCCTCTTTTTTCAATCGATCTGCCCGGTGCTGGAGCCCGAGCTGTGCTATCAACTCGATGTCGGGACCGTGGTCGCGGCCGAGGCGATCTCGAAACTCGTCGGGTATATGGCTGACGAGCCCGAGGTTGCCGCCGCAGCAAGCCGCATCCTGACCCCCACCCCCGCCGGCAACACCGCCAGCACGCTCTCCGTTTGGCAATACATGGATTTTGTCCTGCAGAAAGCCGTGACTTGGCCGACCGAGGTGGCCTCCGGTTATCTGAGCGTGATCCCTGGTCAGTTCTGCGTTTTCCGCTGGAGTGCGGTCAGCGCACCATGCCGAGACGCGGGCGGCGCTCGCCCGCTCGATACCTATCTGCGCGGTCTCAACGCGGTGGCTCCACTCGAGCGGGTCATGTTCCTTGCCGAGGATCGCGTCTTTGGCAACGAGATCGTCCTCGCTCGCGACAAATCCTGGCGGATCGGCTACTGTCCGGCGGCGGAGGCGACCACCGATGCGTGCGACACTTTCCAAGAGTTGCTGCGGCAGCGGCGGCGCTGGCAAAACAGCGCATTGGCGGTTCGTCTGTGGCTGTGGCGGCACTGGCCGGAGTATCTGGCGCGGCGGGATAAGAGTGCATTCGACAAAATCCGCTTTACGACAGCCATGCTGTGGCAAGGATTGCTGACTGCCTCTGAGGTGATCAGCCCGGCATTTGTGCTGCTGCTGCTGGTTGCCGCGGCAGGCGGTCTGACGCATTCCAAAAACCTGACGGCGAGTGCGACGGCAGCACTGATGCTCGCCGGTAGCGGCATCCTCGCATGGCTGAGTTTCTCGAATCGGACGTCACGCTGGCAGTCCCGACTATGCCTGGCGCGTGATGCGGCTGCCGGGTTGTCGGTCGCTCTGTTCCTGGGGTTCACGCTGGAGACGGTGCCGTTGCGAGAGGCGGTGCTGTTGCTCGCACCGGGTGTTCTGATGGCGGTGGTGATCGCCGCGGCGATGTCGGGACAACGCTGGGCCGCCCTGCGCTATTTTCCGCTGTTCCTGCTGACGGACCGCCTGATCAGTTTTGTTCTCTACAGCTATGCATTCGCCAATATGCACAATGTCAGCTGGGGGACGAAAGGCTTGACCGGCGACATTGGCGGCCAGCATGCCGAGAAACAGCGCATGCGGCGGTTGCGCGACATCACCGCGGGGTCGATCATCGTCATCAATGCGGCTCTTATTGGCATTGGTCTGCAGCACTCAGGCTTCTTGATCAAGTCGGAGAGCTGCGTTGTCGAACTCTTTATCGTGCTCTGTCTTGCCGTCACGGCTATTGCCGCCGGCGTCTGTGTGGCCTCGGCGGCGCGAGCATTCCTTGCCTCTCACATCGCCCCGATCCGTCTCTTCCTTGGCAATCGGGCGCGCCTGGCTCCCGCGGCAGCACCGATCACGCGAGTCGGAGCGACGCGGACTGCCTGAAACAGCGCACCGCAGCTTTCTGAAGGAGGCTCGGCCGAACCGGGACGACACACGTGGGGCCAACTCTGGGTCGGCTCCACGTCGGGTCTTCCTCCAGCGGAACCGCTATTTGCGTGCAGGTTAGCGGTTGACCCCGGCGACCGCGCCCGTCGCTACCACTTGTAGACTTTCTGCAACGTTCCTCCCATCAGCGCCGCCTTATCGTTCTCGGACAGGCGTTTGGTCAAGCGGAACGGCGCCACGCCCTGCTCATAGGTCAGCATGCCTATCGTCCGCGTCCAGTCGGTGCCCCACATGCAACGATCCAGCCCGAACGCATCGATGACCCGCAGTACCGGCTCCCAGATATCATCGTATGGGAACGGTTGATGCGACATCGTACAGGCGCCGCTGATCTTCACCCTTACATTCTCGTATTGAGCCAGGGCGAGCAGCTTGGGAAGATCCGCCCAAACCTCGGCAGGGACCGGCGGGCGCGCCGGCTGTAAGAGGCCGAGATGGTCGATGACGATGACCGTATCGCGGTGTCGCTGAATGTGCGGCAGCCCTTTGTCTAGGATGCCCCAGCACAGCAGATTGACCGGCAAACCATGTCTGCCGGCGGCGGCGAAAGCGCGGTTCAAACCGGGATGGTCCGGCTCCATCGGCAGGCCCTCGCGCATTCTTATGCGAATGCCGCGGGCACCAGGTGTCACAGCCCATTTCGCCACGATGTCGTCAATCGCCGGATCGGTCGCGTCGACCGGTGTCACAACCCGAAACTTATCCGGATAGGTGTTGTACACTTCGAGCGCGTAGCTCGGATCGTACTCATAGGCGCTGAACGACGAGACCATGATCGCGCCGTCGACCCCGACCTTGTTCATCGCGGCGACCATCTCTTCGCCGGTAGCGGAGTTGAGACCATGCGAGGGACTGGCCCACGGCCGGCCGGGGTGATTTCGATCAAAGGGGTGAACCTGAACGTCGATGACCGGCATGGCCGTCCTCCTCTTTGTTCAACCGATTGTCCGCCATCGTGACCGGTTTGCCCAGGGTCATGAGCGCGGTGATATCCGACGACGTGATTCGCGGAATGCCACCCGGACTTGCTGTCGCAATAGAGGTGCGAAGGTCACAGCGCATTGCGCTGTTGCACAGGCTTACCTTGGCGGAACATGTTTACGCCGACCAGAACGGCCGGCACGGCGCAGACCACCCAACCAGCACTATAGCCACCCGACAGCCCGAGCAGCAACGAGAAGACCGCGGGACTGGACAGCGCACCGATCTGGCCGAAGGACAGCACCCCGCCGGTCACCGCACCCACCCGTCCCGGCGGCGCCAGACGTGCTGCTTCCGACAGCAGGATGCCGTGCCAGGACAACGCCGTAGCGCTGACCACCATTGTCACGGCGCCGATCGCCAGCAACGGCCAATGAGGCGTAAACCCGCCCATCAGCCCAAGGCTTACCGCCATGCCAAAGGCCAATCCGCCCAAGACCAAGTGTGGCGCGACATAGAAGCCGCCCACCCAGGCCCATAAAATGCGGCCTGGCACCGCCACCGCAATGACCGTCGAATACAGCGATCCAGCGGCGACCAGCGGATGGCCCTGTGCGGTCAAGTAGGTGACGAAATAGGCGACAAAGACGGCCTGTATACCATTGAATGCAAAGCAGGCGAATGACAACGAGCGCAGTTCGCGGACCGCCAGCACCGCAGTGATCGTGGTGTGCAAATCCGACAGGCGGATCGGGTGCCTGGCCGATGGCTCAGTATCGAGACGGCCACGTAGTGGCTGAAGCATCAGTGCCACCGCCCAGCACAGCGCGGCACTCGCCAGCATCGTATCACGCCAGCCAAACGACTGTGCCATCAGGGGACCAAGATAGCCGGTCAGCAGAATGCCTGCCGGGATTGCGCACTGGGCAATCGAGAAAGCAAATGGCGCGTAGCGCTTGACCGACCAGCGCCCCAGAAGCTGGGAACTGGCCGGGGTTGCAACCGAGGCAACGCCGTTGCCGATCAAGGCCGACAGGACGAAGCCGACGGCGCCACCGAGGACCGCCGCCGCCAAACCGGCGCCGGTAAACAGCAGGGCGATCTGGCTCATGCGAATGGCGCCGTGCCGGATGATGAAGCCACCCGATCCCAACTGACCGATCAGCCCGGCACAGGCCGTCAACGAGAAATAGATTCCGACCCAGGCGGCATTGGCATGCAGTTCCGCGATGATCAACGGCGCAAGCACCGCCGGCAGCGCCCGGGCGATCGAGCCGCAGGTTTGTTGCAGAAACATCGCCGTGACCGCGATCAGCATAGGGGGCAAGTGAACGCTTCCTCCGGATGAGCCTGTTCCAACCCGGCGTGCCTACTACGGACAATTTTGTTGTTCGAATACGTCGGGGATGGAGCTGCAGACGATGTTGTCTCGCGGGTTGCGTCGGGGACCCTGACCCCGGTCTGCTCGCCGGCCCGATGCCGCCGCACCAATGTCACCGCGTCGCGCCGGTTGGTCTTGCCATGGTCCGCCCTGCGTGCATGAGCCTCGGCCCGGTCTGCCCGAACAACCCTCGCTTCTCTGACTGCACGAAAAGGCGGGCCGCCGGCCTCAGCCCGGGGACACAATTTCTGGCGATGTCAGCCTGCATTCCTCCAGCGATCGAGATGGACGACTTCCGACAGCGGCCGGCGGGTCAGCGGCCCGAATCTGTCGAGTGGCCAGCCGATCGGCATAAGCGCGAAGGTGTCGACATCGTCGGGGATGCCGATCAAGGTCTTGACCTTGTCTTCGCAGCGAATGTGATTGGTGGTGATCACGGTGCCGAGCCCGAGCGCACGGCAGGCGAGGAGAATGTTTTGCACCGCCGGGTAGATGCTGGCGCCGCGGATGCGCTCGGCATAGGCGAGTTCGTCGTCGTAGCGAGCGGCGATCGCCGCCGGCAACACCGCGCGCGGCGGCACGACGGGGCGGCGCTGGCATGGGATCAGCAGTACTGGCGCCTCGCCGAGATGATCCCACAAATAGGCGCCGCCCTCCAGCATGCGGGCGAATTGCCGATCGCTCAGATGCGCCGGCCGGCCGCGCGCCGCATAGACCGCCTCGGCGATGTCTGACGCCTCGCGGTAGATCAAGCCCAATTGGTGGCGCAGCTCGGCGTCGCGCACGACGACGAACACCCAGTTCTGGGCGTTGCCGGCCGAAGGGGCGCGGATCGCGGCGTCGAGAATTTGATCGATCAGTTCCTGCGGGACCGGATCAGGCTTTAGGCGGCGCAACGCGCGCGCCGAATAGATCGCTTCGAACAAGCCGATATCAGCCACTGCCGACTCCTGGTGCGGCGCCAACGCTATTCGTAGACCCGGCGGTAAAGCTCGATGATCTCGTCTGGAAGCGGCACGCGCGGGTTGTTGGCGGGCGAACCCGAGGCCAGCGCTTGGCTCGCCATGACCGGCAGCAATTCCTGATAGCGGCTGGCGTCGATGCCGTATTGGCGGGGGCTTGGCACCTGCAGATCCCGGTTGAGCCGGCGCAATTCGTCGATCAGCCGGGCAACCGCCCCCTGGCTGCCCTCCGCCGCCTCGGCAACCCCCATGGCGCGGGCGCAATCGGCATAGCGGTCGAGTGCGGCCGGCGCCGAAAACGCGGTGATTTCGGGCAGCAGCATCGCATTCGACAAACCATGCGGGACATGAAAAAACGCCCCGATCGGGCGGCTCATGCCGTGCACCAGCGCGACACTCGCATTCGAAAACGCCATCCCGGCGGTGGTCGCGCCAAGCATCATCGCCTCGCGCGCCTGACGGTTGTCCGGTTCGGCGCAAGCGGTGCGGATGTTGGGCGCGATCAGGCCCATCGCATTGCGGGCGAGCCCGTCGGTATACGGGTTGGCGCGGCGGCTGACATAGGCTTCGATCGCGTGGGTCAGACTGTCGATCCCGGTATCGGCGGTCAGCCGATACGGCATCGAGAGCGTCAGCTCGTAGTCGACGATCGCCGCCAGCGGACAACAGCCGAGGCCGGCGATCAGCATCTTCTCGTCCGTCTCGGTATCGGTGACGACCGTAAACCGCGTGACTTCAGAACCGGTGCCGGCGGTGGTCGGGATCGCGACGATCGGCAGCCCTGGTTTTGGAATTTCGTTTGGCACCTTGTAGTCGCGCATGCTGCCGCCATTGGCGGCGAGCACGCTCATGCCCTTTGCGGTGTCAATCGAGCTGCCGCCGCCGATCGCGATCAGGCTGTCGAAATCGCCGTCCTCGATCAGGCGCGCCCCGGTTTCGATCACCACCGTTGTCGGATCGGGGACGGTATCGGCAAAGATCGGCGCGCCGATCCGCGCCTGGTCGAGCAGCGCGGTGGCGCGATCGAGCACGCCGCAGCGCTTGATGTAGGGATCGGTCACGATCAGCGGCTTTTGTAGGCCGAGCCGACCGAGCAGCGCCGGCAATTCGGCAAGTGCGCCGCCGCCGACCGCGATCAGCCGCGGCGTGGTGATGACCGGGACCATGGCACACCTCTCTCGGTGGTGCCCATTCCTGTCCTGATGCCGCTTGGGAGAGGGCAGGGCGAGGGCTCAGCCGCAGATTAGCGCCGACGCCCGCCCGGCGGCAGCGATTTTGCCGCATGGGCTGGGGTCAAAGCGCTCGAGATAGGAAAAGCCGGGGCTCAGCTCGGCAAAGCCGCAGCGCTGGTACAGGCTCTTGGCGTCGCGCGTCACCAACAGCCAGCGCCGCAACCGCTGCAGGCGGGCATCGCCCAGGATGGTCTCGACCAGCCATTGCCCGAGACCGGCGTTGCGAAATTCGGCGACGACAAAGACATCGGCGAGATAGGCAAAGGTCGCCTCATCGCTGACGACGCGGGCAAAGCCGATCTGCCGGCCAGCACGGTAGAGGCCAAAGCACAGCGAATGCTCGATTGCGCGACGCAGCACATCGCCGGGGATGCCGCGCGCCCAATGCGAGCACTCACCGAGAAAGTGGTGGATCAGGGCGAAATCGAGACGGTCCTTGTCGGTGTCGATTTCGTAGACATGCCCGCCGAGGTCACGGCGGGCGACAACGCTCTCGGTCATCGGATGGGTCCTGCAATTCGCGGCTGAGACGAGAATGCCGGCGCGGCCGTGGGGTTCGCGCGGTCAGGCAGCCTCGGCCGGAGCGCCGGGGCTGCTAGCGCATTCGTCGCAGGAAGCGAAATGACCGGAACATCGACAGGACCCGCTCGTGGCAGCCGGCGTCAGATTGGTTTGCGCAGGCGAAAACGCAAGACCCCGCCAGGTTGTTCAGAGGATTCGAGCAATTCGCAGCCGGTGGTCTTGCAGAAATGCGCGAAATCCTTGACCGCCCCGGGATCGGTCGCCAGCACTTCGAGCACCGCACCCGGGGCGAGCGGCTTTAACGCCCGCCTGGCTTTCAGCACCGGCAGCGGACACAGCAGCCCGGTGGTATCGAGGACAGTGGCGGCATCGGCAGCGGGTTCGGTCATCGAAAGCGTGTTCTCGGTCAAAAGATGAAAGCGGAATTTAGCCGATCGACCGAGGTTTTGCCCACCCCGGGAAAACGCGGATCCGTTTCTGGCCGGCTATACCCATCGGCCCTGAGCCCTGCCGGTTCGGGGCGTTCCGATAGGCAGGCGTCAGCCGAACCTGTTGGTGCGGGGAAAGCCGGTGGGAACGAGGTGACCGGCGCTGCCGCGGCCGGCAAGCCAGCGCGTCAGGTCGGTTTCGGTGCGGGTGCGGGTATCGCCCTGACGCCACGACAACCCGTCGGTGAGGCGGAATACCTTAGCGTCGGCGAGACCGCCCGATTTGTAGCGCTGCAGGATCACGCCGCGGCCGCGGGTCATCAGCGGGATGTCGTCGAGCCTCAGCACCAGCATGCGGCGATTGTCGCCGACCAGGGCAACCGCATCGCCCTCCTCGGCGCGCAGACAAATCCTCGCTACGGCACCCTCTCCCGGGGTCAACACCTGTTTGCCGGCGCGGGTCTGCGCCACCGCTTCTTCGCCGTCGACGACAAAACCGCGGCCGTCGCTCGCCACCACCAGCAATTCCATAGCTGGCCGATAGGGGAACATCGCGACGATATCGTGCTCGTTCGGCAGATCGACCATCAGCCGCAACGGCTCACCCTGGCCGCGTCCGCCCGGCAGGCGATCGACGCCGATCGTATAAAAGCGGCCATTGGTCGCGAACACGATCAGGCGATCGGTGGTTTCGGCGGCGACCGCAAAACGCGGCCCGTCGCCATCTTTGTAGCGCTGCTCCGCGGCGGCCACATTATGCCCGCGGATCGCGCGCACCCAGCCCTTTTGCGAGCACAACACGGTCACCGGCTCGCGTTCGACAAGGGCGGCAGCCGGGATCTCGACTGCTGGTGGCGCTTCGGCCAGCGCCGTACGGCGGCGGCCAAGGACGGTATCGCCGCCGAATTCTGCCGCGGTGGCGGCGACTTCCTTGGCGATCGCCCGCCATTGCCGGCGCTCGCTCTCAAGGAGCCGGGCAAGCCTTGCCTGTTCCGCCGACAGCGCGTCGAGTTCCTTTCTGATTGCGATCTCTTCAAGCCGGCGCAACGCGCGCAACCGCATATTGAGGATCGCCTCGGCCTGGACATCGCTCAATTCCCAGCGACGCATCATCTCCGCCTTTGGATCGTCGTCCTCGCGGATGATGCGGATCACCTCGTCGAGATTGAGGTAGACAATGATCTGGCCCCTCAGGATCTCGATGCGGCGGGCGACCGCGGCAAGGCGATGGCGGCTCTTGCGCTGCAAGACCTCGCGGCGGTGATCGAGAAACGCCTGCAACGCCTCCTTGAGGCTCATCACCCGCGGTACGCCGGAGGGGTCGAGCACGTTGAGGTTGAGCGGCACCCGGATTTCAAGCTCGGTCGCCCGGAACAATTGCTCCATCAACACCGCCGGATCGACGTTGCGGGTCTTGGGCTCGATGACCAGCCTGACATCCTCGGCCGATTCGTCGCGGATGTCGGCGAGCAGCGGCAGCTTTTTTTCTTCGAGCAGTGCTGCGATCTTTTCGACGAGCCGACCCTTTGGCACGCCAAACGGAATTTCGGTGACGACGATCTGGTAGGTGCTGTGGCCGAGCGTCTCGGTTGCCCAGCGGGCGCGCAGCCGGAAGCTGCCGCGCCCGGTCGTATAGGCCTGGCGGATGTTGTCGGCGGGCTCGATCAGAACCCCCCCGGTCGGGAAATCGGGGCCGGGGATATGAGCGCAAAGCGCGTCGACGGTGCAGGCTGGTTCCTCGATCAGATATAGCAGCGCGGCGCACAACTCCCCGGCGTTATGCGGCGGAATGCTGGTTGCCATGCCGACGGCGATGCCCGCCGCCCCGTTGGCCAGCAGATTCGGAAAGCGGCCGGGCAGGACAACCGGCTCGCTATCCTCGCCGTCATAGGTCTGCCGGAAATCGACGGCATCCTCGTCGATGCTGTCGAGCATCGCCTGCGCGACCGCCGATAGCCGGCTCTCGGTGTAGCGCATCGCAGCGGCGTTATCGCCGTCGATATTGCCGAAATTTCCCTGGCCATCGACGAGCGGATAGCGCTGTGAGAACTCCTGGGCGAGGCGCACCAACGCGTCATAGACCGCAAGCTCGCCATGCGGGTGGAACTTGCCGATCACATCGCCAACGACGCGGGCGCATTTCTTGAAGCCGGAAGCCGGGTCGAGGCGCAATTGATGCATCGCATGCAGAATGCGGCGATGCACCGGTTTCAGGCCGTCGCGCACATCGGGCAAGGAGCGCGACATGATTGTCGACAGCGCGTAGGAGAGATACCGCTCGCCGAGCGCCTCGGCGAAGTCAACGTCGCGGATCTCGCCGACCAAAGCGGTTGCAGCCATCAGTTACGCTCGTTGTTCAATCGGGGCACTTGGTGATCCTCGCCAAGCGACGCGGCGAGGCTTTGGCAAAATACGTCATGCAGCGTCAGACAGGCTTTTTATTCAGGGCGGTGGCGCCGGCGCTGCGGGGAGAGTCAGGGATAGCGGCGCGATGGCGTCACGGATCGCGGGCGAGCACCTGCCGGAAGCGGGCGGCGAAACGGGTGCGCGCCGGCGGCAGGCCGCGACCCTGCGGGATCAGCACGTGATGCAGCAGGAAATGCTCGGTCAGCCGCAATCCATCAGCGATTTGAGACGTATCGATCACCTCGTCCCGCCACAAAAAAGCAGGCAATTGCAATAATTTGTCGTGATACGGTCGGCCCGCTTCGCGCGACACGGCGCGACCAGTGCGCGGCGACACATAGGCGAGGTCGGTGGTTGCACCGGTCACGGCACACCGGGTTAGGTCAAGGCCAAAGCCCAGTGACGCGAGCAGGCTGCATTCCCAACCGACATAATGCGCCGGCCAGTCGTCGCCCGAATCGAATGCCGTGAGCAATGCCGCAAACGAGGCAAAGACGTCGGCGTGCGGCTCGCGTTCGGGCAGGCTTGCGGCGACCAGCGCCGCCGCCGCCGCAAGCCCGGCGAGCCGGTTGGGATCATCGATAAAGCCGCCGGCATGGGCGCGGACCAGTTCGCAGGCGAGCATCCCCAAATGCTCGGCCAGCCGCCCGCGCCAAGTCGCCGCGACCTCATTGCCGGGTTGCAAGACAGCGCGCAGTTTTGGCGACTGCCCGCCATGGACCAAACCCAGATGCCGGCCATGCTCGCGGGTCAGCAATTCGACGATCAGGGCATTTTCACCATGGCGGCGAAGTGCAATGACAAAACCCGCATCATCCCACCGCATCAGGCCGGGTAATCGAGTCCGAGAGCGGCAAAGCGCTCCGGATCCTCGCCCCAGTTTTCGCGCACCTTGACAAACAGGAACAGATGGACCCGGCGCTCCAGCATATGTTCGAGTTCGGCGCGGGCGCGGGCGCCGATCGCCTTGATCTGTTGCCCCCGGTCGCCGAGCACGATCGCCCGCTGGCTCGGCCGCTCGACATAGATGACCTGATCGATGCGCACGCTGCCGTCGCGCCGGTCCTCCCAGCTTTCGGTTTCAACCGTCGAGGCATAGGGCAGTTCGTCGTGTAACTGCAGAAACACCTGTTCGCGGGTGACTTCGGCGGCGATCAGCCGCTCGGCCGCGTCGGATAATTGGTCTTCCGGGAACAGCCACGGCCCGGATGGCACCGCGCTCGCCAGATGACGCTTCAAATCGTCGACACCACTGCCGCTCAGACCCGAGATCATAAAGACCGGATCGAAATTCCCCAGTTTCACAAGATCCGCGGCAAGCCCCAGCAGTCGGTCGCGGCGGATGAGGTCGATCTTGTTCAGCGCCAGCACCGTCCGGCGTCCCCGGTTGACGAGGCGATCGAGGATATGCCGGACATCAGCGGTGATCCCGCGCGCCGCATCGACGAGCAGCACGATCTCGTCAGCATCCTCGGCACCTGACCACGCCGCGGCGACCATTGCCCGATCGAGCCGCCGGCGCGGCCCGAAGATGCCGGGGGTGTCGATATAGATGATTTGTGCCGCGCCTTCGATCGCAATGCCGAGCAGCCGCGTCCGGGTGGTCTGTGCCTTGGGCGTCACGATCGCCAGCTTGCGGCCGACAAGCCGGTTGAGCAGCGTCGATTTGCCGGCGTTGGGCGCGCCGATCAGCGCCACATAGCCGCACCGCCCCGCAACCGGCGGCACCGCGTCAGCCATTTGCCCGAACCCAAATCAACGATGAACCCTATCCGCTCGGCTCAGCACCCGCTGCCGCGTCGCAGGAGAGGAAGACCCGTGTCGCCGGGTCCGAGTGGGAGAGGGCAAAGGCAACCGCACCGGTCAAGCGGCGTGATGCCGCGCCCAGTCGGCGATTTCGGCATGGGTCGCAAACCACACCCCTTTTTGGGCCCGCGCGTAGCGGATGATCTCGTCAAGGATCCAAATCCGCGAACGATAGCCGATCACGTGCGGGTGCATCGTCAGCTGAAAAATGCCGCCCTCGGCATAGGCCGCATCAAATTCGCGGCGAAAGATGTCGAGCACATCGGTCGGCGGCGTGTAGGGCCGCAATGCCGAGAACCGGTTCATCATGAAATAGACGGCGTCGTCGCGTACCCATTCGACCGGCAGTTCGATGACGCCGGTCGGTGCGCCGTCAAGCAGCAACTCATAGCAATCTTCGTCCGACATCAGCGACGAATCATAGGCGAGCCCCATTTCCTTTTCGATTTCCAAGGTGTGGCGGCTGAAATCCCAGGATGGCGTGCGCAGACCGACCGGGCGCACGCCGCTGATCTTTTCAAGCGTGTCGGCCGAACGCAGCATCAGATCGCGCTCGGCCTCGTAGGGCAGCACCGAATTCAATTCGTGGATCCAGCCGTGGATGCCGATCTCGTGGCCTTCGCCGACGACCCCGCGCTGCTCGTCGGGATGCAACAGGGCGGTCACTGCCGGAACATAAAAGCTGGCTTTGACCGCGTGTTTTTGCAGCACCTGCAAAATCCGCGGCACTCCGACACGGCTGCCGTATTGTCCCCAGGCGAGGCGTCCGATCGAATTGCCGCCGTCGCGCAGATCGCTCGTCTCATGATCGCTGTCGAACGACAGCGCTACCGCGCAACGGGCGCCGCCCGGCCATTCCGCCGGCCGGAGTTTGCGTCCGGCGCGCACCCGGTTGACCCGTTTGCGCCATTCTTCCTCGGGCCATTGCCAGGGTTCGAGACCGGGCGCGGGAGCGTTCATTTTCTCATCCTCCTTGTCCGTGATACGGCCGGAGGTGCTGCGGGAGCGAAGGTGGGTTGGTCGGAGCGGTGAGATTCGAACTCACGACCCTCAGCACCCCATGCTGATGCGCTACCAGGCTGCGCTACGCTCCGACCGGTGGCTCCTGCGCCGAACGCTGAAGCATAGACCTGTGCCGTCGGCGGTGCAACCGGCCGAACCCATGCGCCGCGTTGCCCGACCGCCCTATCTGCCCCGTCTCCGGTTGCTCACCCGGTCGATGCGTTTGCCGATTCCACGACCTCGTGCCCGGCGGCTTCGGTCAGACCGCTGTTGATCTGGTTCTTCAGCGCGTGGCTGGCACGAAACACCAGAACGCGGCGCGGGCTGATCGGCACCTCCTGACCGGTTTTCGGATTGCGCCCGATTCGCCGACCTTTTTGGCGCACCGCAAAACTGCCGAATGACGAGATCTTGACCATTTCGCCACGCGCGAGCGCACCGGAAATTTCGGCGATCACCGACTCGACCAGTTCGGCCGACTCGTTCCGCGATAAGCCGACTTCCTGATAAACCGCCTCGCTGAGCTGCGCGCGCGTTACCGTATGACCGCCCATTTAATCCCTCCCCGCTTTTGGGAAAGGTTACCGCGGCACGAAAATCCCGTCAAATTCCATAGTGTTGCCGGTCTGACGGCGCGCTTTTGAGAGGTTACCAGCGAACCAGGCTGGCGCCCCAGCTGAGACCCCCACCGAGCGCCTCCATCAAGACCAGATGTCCCGGCCGAATGCGGCCGTCGCCAACCGCGGTCGCCAGGGCGAGCGGGATCGAGGCGGCCGAGGTGTTGGCATGCCGATCGATTGTCGAGACGATTTTGGTATCGGGCAAGCCGAGCTTACGCGCCACCCCATCGATGATGCGGCTGTTTGCCTGATGCGGCACCAGCCAGTCGATATCGGCAGCGCTGAGGCCGTTCGCGGCGATCGCTTCGTCTACGACCTCACTCAGATGCTGCACCGCCTGACGAAATACTTCGCGCCCCTCCATTCGCAGATAGCCGGCCCGTCCGGTCGATGACGGCCCGCCATCGACATAGAGAATGTCGTATTGCCGGCCATCCGAGTGCAGATGGGTCGACAACACGCCGCGGCCGTGCGGCTCGGTGTCGGCGCCTGCGGTCAGGGCCAAGGCGCCGGCGCCGTCCCCGAACAGGACGCAAGTACCGCGATCCGACCAGTCGAGGATCCGCGAAAAAGTCTCTGCCCCGATGACGAGCGCGGTGCGCGCCTGACCGAGCCGCAAGGCATTGTCGGCGGTTGCCAACGCAAAGATGAACCCGGCGCAGACCGCCTGGATGTCGAATGCCGCCCCCCGATGCATTCCGAGTTGCGCTTGGATTTTGGCCGCGGTCGCGGGGAAAGTATTGTCCGGGGTTGCCGTCGCGAGGACGATCAGATCGAGATCGCTGCCGCTCATGCCAGCGTCGGCGAGCGCGCGCCGCGCCGCGCCGACCGCCAAATCCGAAGTCAGCTCGCCGGTTGCCGCCACCCGCCGTTCGCCAATTCCGGTCCGCTGGCGGATCCATTCGTCCGACGTGTCGAGACGTGCAGCGAGTTCGCTGTTGGTGACGACCCGCTCCGGCAGATATGCGCCGCAGCCGATCACTTGAGAACGCAAGGCCATGCGGCGCTTACAGCGCGGCTGGCTGGGGGGCGGACGCGTCTAGGCGCCCGAGATCGACCCGAACCTTGTCGAGAAAGCCGTTGATCTTCATGTCGACCGCGACACCTATCGCATGGGCAAAACCGAGCGCGTCGGTGGATCCGTGGCTCTTTACCGCAATTCCGCGCAGACCGAGAAAA
This sequence comes from Allostellaceae bacterium, assembly GCA_035509615.1. Classification (GTDB taxonomy): domain Bacteria; phylum Pseudomonadota; class Alphaproteobacteria; order ATCC43930; family CGMCC-115725; genus AP-15. The sequence goes on from DATJLK010000188.1 coordinate 29,891, forward strand.
ACCGCCCCGTTGTACCGCCGCGGATCGAGCCGCATCCGCAGTTTCCGCAGTGCGTTGCGGGCGAAGAGATAGCCGATCTGCGCCGAGACCGAATGGCGGAATGCTCCCGACATGAACTCGGTGAACAATTTCGCCGTGCCTTCGGCGGTCTTGACCGCGATATTGCCGGTGAAGCCATCGGTCACGACGACATCAACCGTGCCGGCAGGAATGTCGTCGCCCTCGATGAATCCATAAAACCGGATCGGGCTCAACGCGTCGCGCAATCGCGTGCCGGCAGCGCGCACCGCATCATTGCCCTTCTGATCCTCGGATCCGACGTTCAGCAGGCCGACGGTCGGTTCGACAAGCCCCAAAACCGAGCGCGCAAAAGCATCTCCCAGCAACGCGAACTGAACCAGGTTGTCGGCGTCGCAATCGACGTTGGCGCCGAGATCGAGCATCACGCTCTCGCCGCGCCGTGTCGGAAAAAACGAAGCAATCGCGGGTCGATCGATCCCAGGCAGGGTTTTGAGCACAAACTTTGCCATCGCCATCAACGCGCCGGTGTTGCCGGCGGAGACGACGCCGTCGGCAACACCCTCTGCGACCGCGTCAATTGCCAGCCGCATGCTCGACTGGCGCCCGGAGCGCAGCGCCACCGACGGCTTGTCGTCATCCATCACCACCTCGCTCGTGTGGTGCAGATCGACGGCAGCGGCAAGGCGCGGCAGTTTCGCCAGCAAGGGCCGCAATCCGGTTTCTTCGCCATAGACCTCGAAGTGTAGCCCGGGGTAGCGCTGTACGGCCATGTCGGCGCCGCGCAATACCATCTCCGGAGCGCGCGCGCCGCCCATCGCGTCGAGCGCCAGCGTCAGATCCCGGCTCACCGCCGCGCCGCCTCCCTTCGGCGCCGAACGCTCAGGCCGTTTCGGAACGCGGCGTCGTCACCTCCCGGCCGTCGTAATAGCCGCAAGCCGCGCACAAATGGTGCGGCCGCTTCAGTTCGCCGCAATTCGGGCACTCGGCATATGCGGCCGGTTTGAGGGCATGATGAGAGCGTCTCATATTGCGGCGTGAGGATGACGTTTTCTTCTTCGGAACGGCCATAGCCAACTCTTTTTGGGGATTGCACAGCGTCTCGGGGTCTTAGCCAAAAATGCCGCCGGCAGCAACATGTGTAGCGCGATACGCTAAACCGCGTGCGCATCAGTGTTGCATGGCGCGACGCAGTCGCTCAAGCGCTGCAAACGGACCGTCCTCCGGTTCAGGAGCTGCCGCCGGATCGACGACGGCATCGGGCAACCGAGGAAATTCCGGCAGGGCCAGCGACAGTTCCTGCGCCACTGCTTCTCCGATATCGATCGCATCGCCGGTCAGCGGCTCGAAGACCGGCGCGTCGACATCGATTTCGATCTCCGCCTGCTGATCTTCGGGCGGCCCGTAGACCAGCGAGAAGGTCTGGGCGATCCGGCCGGGCACCGGGTCGAGGGTTACAACGCAACTCTGTACGAACTCCGCTTCAAAAGCGGCTTCGAGCCGGATCTGTTCGCTGCCGACGCGCTGCAGTGTCACGACTGCGCAGAGCCGGGCAAAGGCGACGAGGTCGAACCTTTGGGCCAGCCGCTCGCGTTCTGCCGCGGTCGCTTCGATCGTTGTCCGCAACGCCTGCCAACCCAGCCGAGCGAGCGGGACGAGCCGCGAAAATTCCGGAGTCTGCTCGCCCGGGAGCTGCTCGTTTGGAGTCTGCTCGTTCATCCAACACCGCCAAGCCCGCCCGGCACAGCACTCGATCGATCACCGCCGGGTGGCGGAAACTGCACATCGCCATCGAGCAACGCGGTCGCCGGTTGGAGCGCCAGCCGATCGGCAGCAAAACGGATGTAGTCGACCATTGCACCGAGCGCCGCTGCCGATTCGCCGACCGTGCCATAGAGGTTGCGCCTCAGCGCGCCGCTCAGCACCGCGTCGTCCTCGCGTTCGAGACCGTCCTGATAGGCGCGGATGCGCCCGTAGAAGCCCTGCGCCATGCGCTTGACATGGCGGCCGACGCTCAGATCGCCGGTTCCCATTTCGCGCAACCCTCGATCCATGTCCACGAACATCGCGTCAAAAAAAGCCTGTGCCACCACCCCAGCTTGCGGCTGCTCGGATTTCAGCCGATAAAGATAAAGAAATGCATACAGACAAATCAGTTCGAAGCGTCCGTCGATGGTGTCGGGAACCGCAAACTCGGTGAAAAAGATCGGCTGACGGGCGTTATCGACAACCCTGCGGTAAGCGCGTTCGGCGGCTTCGCGAACCGATTTGCGACGAGAAATCGAGAACACGGGCCGGCTCACCCTCCGGCAACCGGCAACGTTGACAATCGGCGTCCCTCCGCTAAAGCTACCGCCCTCAATTGGGCGCAAATCGGGCCGGTTTCAACACAAGCCTGGCGCCGCCCCTCGACCTTGCTTACGAGCCATGTATCATCTGCGACCTATATCCCTTATCGCCGCGATCGGTGCTGCGACCGTGCTTGGTGGCTGCGCTCCGTCAGTGCAGCAATTCGGTCATCTTCCTCCTTCCGACGAGATCGCCCAGATCCATCCTGGGAAAACCACCAAGGATCAAGTGGTCAAAATACTGGGCTCGCCATCGAGCGTCAGCGTCTTCAGCGACAACGATTGGTACTACATCAGCGCTCGAACAAAGCAGTATGCTTTTTTGGATCCGCAGGTGCTCGATCAGGAGGTTTACGTCGTCGATTTCAACAATGACGGCGTGGTCCGGGCAGTCGAGCACAAGACCTTGCGGGATGGCAGAGAGATTGAGCCGGTAGCTCGCGCCACTCCGGCGCCGGGCCGCGAACTGTCGTTTCTCGAACAGATCATCGGCAATTTGGGCAAATTCAACGGCGGCGGGGGCGGGGGCGGCGGCGAGACCGGTCCCGAAGGCCGCGCGCCCGGTCCAAACCCCTACAGCGACGAATAGCGAACCGCTGCGGCGGCCCGCGCCGTCCTCAGCCGACCCACCATTTCGCCAGGATCGCGAGCAGCAAAAGGGCCACGATATTGGTGATCTTGATCATCGGATTGACCGCCGGCCCGGCGGTGTCCTTGTAGGGGTCGCCAACGGTATCACCGGTCACCGCGGCCTTGTGCGGCTCCGACCCCTTGCCGCCATGATGACCTTCCTCGATGTATTTCTTGGCGTTATCCCAAGCGCCGCCACCTGAAGTCATCGAAATCGCAACAAAGATCCCGGTTACGATCGTGCCGAGCAGCATCGCTCCGAGCGCGCTGAACCCGGCGGCCCGGCCGGCTATCGCCGCCACCACCAGATAGAGCACGATCGGCGCCAGCACCGGCAGCAGTGACGGAACGATCATTTCCTTGATCGCTGCGCGGGTCAGCATGTCGACCGCGAGACCGTAGTCCGGCTTGGCCCGCCCTTCCATGATCCCAGGGATCTCGCGGAATTGCCGGCGCACCTCGACGACGACCGAACCCGCTGCTCGGCCGACCGCGGTCATGCCCATCGAGCCGAAGAGGTAGGGCAGCAGGCCGCCGATAAATAGCCCGATCACGACAAACGGATCCTGCAGCACAAACCGCACGTCGAGGTTCGGAAAATAGTGCCTCAGCTCCTCGGTATAGGCGGCAAACAACACCAGAGAAGCGAGCCCGGCCGAGCCGATGGCATAACCCTTCGTCACCGCCTTGGTCGTGTTGCCGACCGCGTCGAGTGCATCGGTCGTGCGCCTCACTTCGCGCGGCAAATCGGCCATCTCGGCGATGCCGCCGGCATTGTCAGTCACGGGTCCATAGGCGTCGAGCGCGATGATCATCCCGGCCAGAGCGAGCATCGTCGTCGCCGCGACCCCGATCCCGAACAATCCGCCGATCAGGAAGGACACGATGATGCCGACGCAGATCACGACAACCGGCAAAGCCGTCGCCTCCATCGACACGGCCAGACCCTGGATCACATTGGTGCCGTGTCCGGTGGTCGAGCTTTGCGCGATGCTGCGCACCGGCCGATATTCGGTTGCGGTGTAGTACTCGGTAATCCACACGATGAAACCGGTGACCAGCAGCCCGACAATGGCGCACAGCCACAGGCCGAAGCCACTGACCATAGCGCCGGTGGTCATCGCCAGCGGCTGGGAAAACCCGAACAGCCAGTTGATGACGAGCGCAATTGCCCCGATCGACAAGATCCCGGTGGCAGCCAGCCCCTTATAGAGCGCCCTCATGATCCGGTTGTCGGCGCCGAGCCTGACAAAAAACGTGCCGATCACCGAGGTGACGATGCACGCCGCACCGATCACCAGCGGCAACAACAGCATCTTGTCGCGCAACGGCGGCGCAAAAAAGATCGCGGCGAGCAGCATCGTGGCGACGATCGTGACGACATAGGTCTCGAACAGGTCGGCCGCCATTCCGGCACAGTCGCCGACATTGTCGCCGACATTGTCGGCGATCACCGCCGGATTGCGCGGATCATCCTCGGGGATCCCGGCCTCGACCTTGCCGACAAGGTCGGCCCCGACATCGGCCCCTTTGGTAAAGATGCCGCCGCCCAGCCGGGCGAAGATCGAGATCAGCGACGCGCCAAAGCTCAACCCCACCATCGCCTCGAGCACCGGGCGCAGATCGGCGGCGCCGACCGTCGCGCGCATGATGAAGTAGTAGACCGACACTCCGAGCAGCGCGAGCCCGACGACCAAGAGACCGGTCACCGCTCCCGCCTTGAACGCGATCCCGAGCCCCGGTCTGAGACCGCCGCGCGCCGCCTGGGCAGTGCGTACATTGGCCCGGACCGACACATTCATGCCGATATAGCCGGCGGTGCCCGACAATACCGACCCGATCAGATAGCCGATCGCGACGCGCCACCCGAGCAGCGCGCCGAGGATGATCAGGATGATGACGCCGACGAGCGCCACGGTCCGGTATTGGCGGTTCAAATAGGCGCGGGCGCCAACCTGCACCGCCCCCGAAATTTCCTGCATCCGGGCGTTGCCGGCATTGGCGCTCAGCACCTGTCGGCTGGTCACCAAACCATAGACCAGGGCCAGAACGCCGCAGGCAAAGACGATGTAGTAATATTCGTTGGCCATACGCAACTCACGACGAGCAAATTGAGGAACTTCCGCCGCCCATCGAGGTCGATCGGGCGGTGGAACATGGCAGAAGCATATTCCCTGGGCAACCGCGCAGTAAGCAGTGCCGATCAGTCGACCGACGCCGCGCGCCGCCGCTCAGAAATGGCGGTAGCCGGTGGTCTCGATCGCGACCTCGCGACCGGCCGCATCCACCAGCCGCACTCCGGCGCCGGCCTCGACCTGGCCGATCCGGGCGACCTGCAGGGCGAGTGACGCCGCGACCTCAGCGATAATGCCGCGAGCCGAAGGCGGGGCGCAGAACAGCAGCTCGTAATCGTCGCCGCCGGTCATCAGCGAGACCGGATTGTCCCATTCCTCGGCGAGGATGGCGAGGGCTGCGGGCGAGAACGGGATCTCAGGGAGGGCGACCGTCGCCGCACAACCCGAGGTCTCACAGATGTGACCGAGATCGGCCAGCAGCCCGTCCGACACATCGATCATTGCGTGCGCAATTCCGGATAGCCGCGGCCCCAGACGGGTGCGCGGCTCAGGGCGCTGGTAGCGCGTGACGAGCGCGTCGGCAAATGCCGGTCCAAGCCCGGCGAAAGCACCGTCGCGCAGCACCCGCAGGCCGAGATAGGCATCTCCGATCGTCCCCGAAACCCACACATCATCGCCGGGCCGGGCGCCGCTGCGCCGGATCTCGGCGCCGGCCGCGACCTCGCCAATCGCGGTCAGGGACAGTGTCGCCGGGCCGGTGGTCGATACCGAATCGCCGCCCAGCAGATGGACCCCGTAGAACCGCTGGTCTTCGCCGAGCCCGCGCGCGAAGCTTTCGACCCACTCGGCGCCGAGCGCGACCGACAAGGCCGTTGTCAGCAGATAATAGAGCGGTCGCGCTCCCATCGCGGCCAGATCTGACAGGTTGACCCGCAACAGCTTTTTGGCAATGAGTTCCGGCGGATCTTCGGCCCGGAAATGCACCCCGGCGACCATCGCATCGGCGGTCATGACCAGGCGCTGTCCGGCCGGGCATCGGACGAGTGCCGCATCGTCGAGCAGACCGAGGCCGCCCGGCCCCGCCAGTGGCGCGAAAAAGCGGCGGATGCGCTCGAACTCGCCGATTACCTCGGGCGCGCCAGCAGAACCGGACACGATGACCTGATCACATTTCCGCCGCGCGCAGACCGCGGCCGAGACGGTCGAGGACGCCGTTGGCGAGCGACGGTTCCTTGCCGGTGAAAAATGCATGCGCGATCGAGATGTATTCACTGATCGACACCCGCGGCGGGATGTCGATGCGATGCACCAATTCCCAGGCGCCGGCACGCAGGATGGCGCGCAACACCGAATCGAGCCGCGCCAGCGGCCAGTCCTCCACCAGGGCGGCGGAAATGTCAGCGTCGAGCCGCTGCTGATCGGCGACAACACCGCGCACGATATCGGCAAAAAACGCCGGGTCGGCCTCGGCCAGCTGATCCCCCTCGATCTCCTGGCCGAGCCGGTAGCGGGCGAACTCGCGGACCACGGCATCGGCGCCAAGCGCCGAATTCAGTTCAAGCTGATAGAGCGCCTGCACCGCCGCCAGCCGCGCCAGCGTTCGCCGGCGCCCGCCGAGGCGCGGCCGCCCGTCGCGTGTGGTGTAGTCGTCGGCCGTAGTCATTCGCCGCTTGTGGGAAAGCGCCGCCGGAGTTCGATGATCGCGAGGCAGGCGCGCACCGCGGCACCGGCATGGTCGCGGCCCTCGGGTGCGGCTCGCGCCAAAGCCTGGGCTTCATTCTCGCAAGTCAGAATGCCATAGCCAATCGCCAGGCCTTGGCGGACAGCGAGATCCTGCAACCCGCGCGCACTCTCGGCGCAGATATGGTCATAATGCGTGGTCTCACCGCGGATCACGCAGCCGAGCGCGACATAGCCGTCGAACCGGTCGCTGGCCCGGGCAACGAGACCGATCGCCGCCGGGATCTCGAACGAGCCCGGCACCTGGATGGTTTCGTGGGTGGCGCCGGCCGCGGCCAATGCCCGTTCGCCGCCGGCCCGCAGCAGCGCCGCGATATGCGCGTAATAGGGGGCTTCGACGACGAGGATATGCGGCGCCGGGAGGATATGAGGCGCTGACGTCATGGCGGCGAGCCCACGGCAGGAACAGGTGCGGCCGCGCCCAAGAGCCGCGCCACATAGCGGGCGATCATGTCGATTTCGAGGTTCATCTGCTGCCCTGGCTGGGCCTCGTTGAAGCTGGTGCAGGCGAGGGTGTGCGGGATGATATTGACCCCGAAGCGGTCCGCGGCAACCTCGTTGACCGTCAGGCTGACCCCGTCCAGCGTCACCGAGCCTTTGGGCGCGATAAACGGCATCAGCGCTGCCGGCGCCGCAAAGGTGAACCGCACCGAAAGGGCCTCGGGCCGGCGCTCGACCACCCGGGCCAGCCCGTCGACATGGCCGGACACCAAATGGCCGCCGAGTTCGTCGCCGAGCCGCAGCGATTGTTCAAGATTGACCGGCGTCCCCTCGGCCCACCCGCCGATCGTCGTGCGCGCCATGGTTTCGGCCGAGGCTTGCACGGTGAACGCGCCATCCTCGACCGCAATCACCGTCAGGCACGCGCCCGAACACGCGATCGAAGCGCCGAGCGCGATCGACCCGGTGTCGAAATTGGTGGCGATGGTCAGTTCGGCGAGCGCGCCTTTCTCGATCCGACGCACCCGGCCAATATCAGTGACGATGCCGGTAAACATGACCGCGAGGTTACGGGCCCCGCCGCCGATTTACCAGCCGCGTTTCACGCCGACGCGGCTGCCATGCGCGCGGCTCCGGTGGAGCCGGCCAACCCTGCCTTTCGGTTGCAGCTGTCCGATTTTTGCCGACACCACCTTGCAGCCGGTCTTTCCGTCCGGCCAACGCTGGCAAACAGACTTGTCCGGTATTTATAAATGACGCGCGCGACCTGTGCGGTCACCCGGCCGGCGGCCAAGTCGGGTTGAGCGGCTTGAACACCCGTTGGCGCCAGCCACTTGCCGGTCGCATTCTGAAACGAGAACAGAAATACCGACGCGATCATGTAAAGGTACCGAGCCGCACATCGTCGGCGGGCGGCGTCGCGGCGGCCGCCCTTGGCATGACGATCAGAACCGGTCGGGATCGGTATCGAGCACCGTAGCGCCGCCGCGGATTGCGGCCAGATGCCCCGGCGCCAGCGCCAGAAAGTGGTCGGCGTAAAACCGCGCGGTGGCGATCTTGGTCGACAAAAAAGCTGTATCCTCCTCGCCGCCGGCGAGACGACGGAACGCGGCGAGCGCCTGGCGCGCCATCAGCCAGCCGCCATAGACGGTGCCGGACAGCTGCAAATACGGCACCGAACCTGCTGCCGCGAAACCCGCATCGGCTTCGACCAGATAGGCGGTCGCGGCTTCGAGTGTGGCCGCCCCGGCGCGCAATTGAGCACCGATGGCGACGAGATCCGCACCCTGCGCCTGTTCCAGCTGGGTGACGGTGGCGGTGATCTCGGCGCACAGCGTCGCCGCCGCCGCACCCCGGTCGCGGGCGAGCTTGCGGCCGACGAGGTCGTTTGCCTGGATGCCGTTGGTGCCCTCATAGATCGGGGCGATGCGCGCGTCGCGCAGATGCTGGGCTGCTCCAGTCTCCTCGATATAGCCCATGCCGCCATGCACCTGGACGCCGGTCGAGGCGACGGCGACACCCAGATCGCTGCACCACGCCTTGACGACCGGGATCAACAGATCGGCGCGGTGCCGGGCATGGGCGCGCTCGGCCGGGTCGGGATGGCGCCGACCGTGATCGATCATTGCCGCCGCATAACAGGAAAGCGCGCGCATCGCCTCGGTGGCGGCCCGCATCCACAGCAGCATCCGCCTGACGTCCGGGTGATGGATGATCGGCAACGGCCCGGTATCGGCAGCGATGCCGAGCGGCCGCCCCTGGATGCGGGTGCGGGCAAAGGCGCGCGCCGCCTGATAGGCGCGTTCAGCGATCGCCAGCCCCTGGACGCCGATATTGAGGCGGGCGTTGTTCATCATCGTAAACATGTATTCGAGGCCACGGTTTTCCGCGCCGATGCGCCAGCCGATCGCGTCCTCATAGGCGAGTACACAGGTCGGCGAGGCGTGGATACCGAGCTTGTGTTCAAGGCTGAGGACCCGAACGGCGTTGCGCTGCTGCAACCGGCCTGCATTGTCCGGCAGGGTCTTGGGCACCAGGAACAGCGACAGTCCGCGGCTGCCGGGAGGCCCGCCCGGGATGCGCGCCAGGACGGCGTGAACAATATTCGGGGTCAGATCGTGCTCGCCATAGGTGATGAAGATCTTTTGTCCGGTAATCCGGTAATGATCGCCCCATTCGCGGTCGCGGGCCGGAACCGCGCGCGTGGTCAGCGCGGCGAGATCGGACCCCGCCTGTGGTTCGGTCAGATTCATCGTGCCGGCCCATTCGCCCGATACGAGCCGGTCGAGATAGAGCTGCTTTTGCGTGTCGCTGCCATAAGTGTGCAGCAACTCGACCGCCGCGAGTGTCAGGAGCGGGCACAGCGCAAACGCCATGCATGCCGAGTTCCACATCTCGGTGACCGGGACGGCGAGCGCCAACGGGAGCCCCTGCCCGCCATGTTCGGGATCGGCGGTGAGCCCGCCCCATCCGGCCTCGACATAGCGGGCATAGGCCTCGCGAAACCCCGGCGGAGTGCGCACGACCCCGTCTTCGAGCGTGCTGCCGATCCGGTCCGCCGGCTGGTTCAGCGGCGCCAGTTCGCCCGCGGCAAATTTCGCTGCCTCGCCCAGAACCGCGTCGATCAGATCGCGATCCGCCGCCTGATAGCCGGGCAGTGCCGCCACGGCCTCGATCCTCGCCACTTCCTCGAGCACAAAGCGCATATCGGCAAGCGGAGCGGCATAGGTCATATCATGGTCTCCGGACAGGACAGAGCCATCGTGCGGAAAGTGGGTGATCTTACTCGCCCCTCACCAAAATGCATGCCCGGCGCTGGCTATACGACGACCACCTTGCCCGGATTCATGATGCCTTGTGGGTCGAGCGCGTGCTTGATGCGCCGCATCAATTCGATCTCGATCGCCGGCTTGTAATGGGTGATCTCGTCGCGTTTCATCATGCCGACACCGTGTTCGGCGCTGATCGACCCGTGCAATTCGCGCACGACCCCATGGACGATGTCGTTGAATTCCTGCCAGCGCGCCAGATAGGCCGACTTGTCCATGCCTTCGGGCTGGGTCAGGTTAAAATGGATGTTGCCGTCGCCGACATGACCAAACGCGATCGGCCGGATGCCGGGCAGTCGCTCGCCAACCGCGGCGCTGGCGCGGGTCACGAACTCGGCGACGCGGCTGACCGGCACCGACACGTCATGCTTGATCGAGCCTGAATAGAGTTGGGCCTCGACGATCGCTTCGCGAATCCGCCACAATCCTCTTGCCTGTACGCCGCTCTCGGCGACGACGCCGTCGGCGACCAACCCGCCGTCGAACGCCGTTTCGAGCAGGCGCTCCAGCAGCGAACGGATGCCGCTGTCGGTCTGGCTCGACGACATTTCGAGCAGCACATACCAGGGATGCCGCCCGGCGAGCGGGTCGATCGTGGCGGGGATGTGCGCCAATGCCAGATCAAGCCCGGCGCGCGGGATCAGTTCGAACGCGGTCAGTTGGTCGGCGCTTGCGGCGCGCGCATGGGTAAAGAGGCCCATGGCGTCCTCGATCCGGGCGAGGCCAAGAAACGCGGTCTCGATCTCGCGCGGCCTGGGGAACAATTTGATCGTCGCCGCGGTGATGATGCCGAGGGTGCCTTCGCCGCCGATGAACAATTGCTTCAGATCGTAGCCGGTATTGTCCTTGCGCAGGCCGCGCAGCCCGTCCCAGACCCGGCCGTCGGGCAGGACGACCTCGACCCCGAGGGTCAGTTCGCGGGTATTGCCATAGCGCAACACGGCGATGCCGCCGGCATTGGTCGACAGATTGCCGCCAATCTGGCAGCTGCCTTCGGCACCGAGGCTGAGCGGAAACAGCCGGTCGACCGCGGCCGCGGCGTCGTGCAGATCGGCGAGGATGCAGCCGGCTTCGACGGTCATCGTGAAATTCACCGGGTCGATCGCGCGGATTTGGTTCATCCGGCCAAGCGCGACGACGATATTGTCGCGGCCATCGGGCGGCACGCCGCCGCCGACGAGGCCGGTGTTGCCGCCCTGCGGCACGATCGCCAGCCCCGCCGCGGCGCAGATGCGCACGACCGCAGCGACTTCGGCGGTCGATGCCGGGCGGACGACGAGCCGGGTGGCCCCACGGTACAGCCGCCGCGCCTCGATCAGATAAGGCTCCTGGTCATGCCGATCGGCAATCCAGCCCGCCGGGCCGACCGCGTCTTTGATCCGCTCCAAAACCGCTGCAAGGTCCATCGCCCACTCCGTCGCTTTGCCGCATCGCGCAGATATCTAGCCGCGGCTTTGTCAGACGTCCCGAGACCAAGTTCGCAATTCGATCAGCACCCCTTCCGTTCGTCCCCCCCGCATGCGGGAGAGGGAGGGGTGTCTAGCCGCACCAGAGATCAGCGAATTCGGCCGCGACGACCTTCTCATATGGAACATCGGCCGGCAAAATTCCGAGATCGCGGCAGAATGCATTCATGCCGAGGACGAATTCGCGCGAGATCGCCGGGTTGTAATAGGGCAGGTCGCGGCGGATCAGATCGCCGATCAGCACCGCCGCCTCGGGTGGAAACAATCGATCCCCGACCGCGGCAGCAAGTCCGATATCGGCTTTGAGCGCCGCCTGCGTCTTGACCAGCGCGCGCACCGCCGCTGCCGCCGTCTGCGGCTCCTGCGCAATCAGCCGGTCGGTGGCTGCCAGTGCCGCCATCGTGAAGTTGAAGCACGATTGTGGGCCGTCGCCGCGCCGGACATCGAGGATGATGGTGCCGACCCCGCGGCGCACCGCGATTGCGGCGCCCATGCCATTCGCCCAGAAGCCATCGATCACACCGTCTTCGAGCGCTTTCGCCGCAGCCATCCCGAAATTGACGACCCCGCCTCCAGTTGCGGTTCCCGGCACCGGGGCGATCGTGACGCGATCGCGCTCGGGATCGATCCCGGCGGCGATCAGCAGCTGTCGCAAGCCCATCTCGACCCAGGGTGCGGCCCCAATCCGGCGCCCCTTGACGGCAGCGATATCGCCATGCCCGGCGCCCAGATCGCTGCGCATGACCAGAAACCAGTACATGCCCTGCGCCTGGGCGCAGAGCAGCTTTGCCCCGTCCCATCCGGAGAAGGCGGCCAAGGCCGAATGCGCCGAGCCGCCGACAAAATCGATGTTGCCGTCGCGCATTTCGCGATAAGCGCGATCGACCGGAAAGACCAGTTCGACCGACACATCGAGCCCCTCGGCCGCAAAGAAGCCGAGCTCGACAGCCGCCACCGCGGGGAAATAGGAATTGGAAACAAGATCGGGTACTGCCAGCTTCATCGTGGGCCCCGACAGCTGCTCGTTGGCGATGTCGACTATACGCGTTCGATCTCGGCGGCGGCGCGATCGAGCGCCTCGGTGATCGCCCGTATCTGATCGGCGTCGAGCGCGCCTTTGCCGAGCCGGATCGACAAGGCCATTTCCAGATTTCCGACGGCGCGCTGAATTTCCGGCGCCGGACCGCTGCCGATGGCCCGGCTCGCCTCGGCCATCCGCGCGAAGATCGCGTCGACCAGCGCCCGGTTCGCCGTCAGAAAGTTTTCACCTTCTGCGGTCACCGAATAAAGCCGCTTGGTATTTCCGCCGCTTTCCGCGCGCACGTAACCAAGCTCTTCGAGCAAAGTCAGTGTCGGGTAGACCACACCGGGGCTCGGACTGTACATTCCGCCAAACTGGTCTTCGATGGTTTTGATCAGGTCGTAGCCATAGCGTGGCCGCTCGGCAATCAGCTGCAGCAGGACATAGCGCAGATCGCCATGGTCAAAGACCCGACCCATCCTCGCGCCGCGCCCGCCGCCGCGGTGATGCCCGCGCAAATAGCCGCCGCCAAACCCGAAGCCACCTCTCGCCGCGCGCCGTTCGCCGCGGGGATGTCGATTCATGAACATCAATAACCTCTTTCCTAAAGAACAACTCTTTCCGATGGAACATCGCCGCCGGCGGGGTATCGGAGCGAAACATAGCCGGCCGTCACCGGTTCAGGCGCCAGGCAGCAGCTCCGGCCGGTAGTGCGGCCGCAAGGTTTCGAGCTTTAGCGGAACAGGGGTGCCGAGCCACATCGCATAAAGACTGTGGTCGTCGACCGAGTTGTCGCCCAGCGGGTGGATCAGGATGTCGAGACCCTCGCGGTTCAGCATCAGCCATGGGACCACGTTCGGGAACTCGGCGGTGGTGAAGATGACTTGCAGATTGGCGACCGGATGCGGGCCGACCGGCTCGTCAAAAAAGCCGCCGAACTCGACGCTGAATTTGTCGCCGAGTGAGGCGGCCAGCCGCTCGGCAACCGGTTTCGTCCCGGGATCGTAATAGACATGCGCATGATAGCCGGTAGGCTGCATTGGCGCCTTGGATTGATGGGTCATAGGGATCGTCTTTCATTTGGTCTTAGACGTATCTAAGATATATCTAAATACACTCTTGTCAAGATGGAGGTTTCCCGGCAAACGCAAAGGCATAACTACCGATAAATTCTGTTTTATATGGCGGGCCGCTGTTGAAGACCGTCCGCCGATCGGATATCAAGTCGCAGCAACCAGTAGATGGCGACGAGCCGGCAGGGACGGTGCGGATGAGCGACGGGCACGAACACGAACCGATCGACTGGAAGCTGCACGGGGTTCAGGTCGTCCCCGGCGATCAGCTCGATCACAACACCGCGCAGACGCCGGGCATGGACCGGGCCGCCGCGATCAATTTCGCGCGCGTCGGAGCGCAGAAGATCTGGGCCGGGACGGTCAAGATCCGGCCCAACGCCAAGACCGGCGCCCATCATCATGGCGCGCTTGAGAGCGTCATCTATGTCGTCAAGGGCCGGGCGCGGATGCGCTGGGGCGAGCATCTTGAATATGTCGCCGAGGCCGGCCCGGGCGATTTCATCTTTGTCCCGCCTTACGTGCCGCATCAGGAGATCAACGCATCGCCCGAGGCGTCACTCGAATGCGTGGTCATCCGCAGCGACAATGAGGCGGTGGTTGTCAACCTCGACATCGAACCGGTCGAGCCGCCGCAAGAAGTGCGCTGGGTTGATCCGATCCACCGCCATCCCTGAAGGATTGAGGTCCAAGCAGCGCGAATTTGAGATCTGGTGCCACGCCGTTACGTCGAGACTGCTGCGTTACGCTCGCAATGACTGAGAATGCTGTGATTGCGAGAAGCGGAGTGACACACCAATCCTGCTACAACGCCCGACGGCGACAACCGTCCGTCTGGTTCCAGTAGCGTGTCGCCCGTTCACGATGTCTCGAACCCGGGAGACAGGCTGGTTCGATAGCCTCCCTCGGCCCCCCAAGGTATGCTGCAAGCATCGAGAGAGGAGGCGACCATGGCGCAGGAAACGGTTCGGCTGGCACGGTATGCGGCGGCACTTCGCTACGAGGATCTGCCGGCAGAGATCGTGATCCGCGCCAAGGAATGCATTGTCGATACGGTGGCGGCGATCATCTGCGGCGCCTCATTGCCGTGGAGCCGGATCGTCATCGCTTATGCCGAGCGCACCGGCCCCGGCGGTAACTGCCGCATCCTCGGCGCCGGTGGAACGCGGGTCACCGCGCCGGCGGCGGCACTCGCCAATGGCGCCCTCGCCCATGCCTTTGAACTCGACAGCCTGACCCGGCCCGGCGCCGGCGTCCATCCCGGCGCCACCTTATTGCCGCCGGCGCTCGCATTGGCGCAGCATCAGGGGCTCGGCGGCCGCGCGCTGATTGCAGCCTTTGTCGCCGGCTGCGAAGTCATGGTCAGGATCGGCCGCGCCACCGGTCACACCAATGAACAGCGCGGCTTTCACGCGCCGGGCAATACCGGGCCGTTTGGCGGTGCGGTCGCCGGCGGGCATTTGCTGGGGCTCGACGCCGAGGCGATGGCGAACGCACTCGGCATCGCCGGTTCGCTCGCTTGCGGATTGCTCGAATTCGCTCGCGCCGGCAGCGGCGGCATGGTCAAGCGGCTGCATTTGGGGCGCGCTTCGGAAGGCGGCGTGCTGGCGGCGAGCCTCGCGCATGACGGCTTCACCGCCCCCGACACCGTGCTCGAGGGACCGTTCGGATTTCTCGCGGTGTTCTGTCGCGAATGGGATGTGGGCGAGCTGACAAAGGGTCTCGGCGAAAAGTGGGCGACGCGCAGCATCGCGCTCAAGCGCTACCCCTGCCATATCAACGCCCATGCCGCGGTCAAGGCATTGTCGCAATTGCAGGCCGAGCATGGCTTTGCCGGCGGCGAGGTCGAGAGCGTCGCGATATCGGGCAGTGAGCGCATGGCCGGGTTGCACAACATCCCCGAGCCCGCCGACCTGATGATGGCGCAATACAGCGTGCCGTTCTGCGCCGCACTGGCGCTCTACCGCGATCCGCGCAATCCCGAATCCTTTGCCGAGGGCGCCCTCGATGACCCCGAGATCCGCGCCCTGTGCCGGCGGGTCACGATCGAGGCGCCAGCAGCGGTCGCGGGCCATGGCGCTGCGCCGACCACGGTCACGGTGTCGCTAAAAGGTGGCCGGCAATTCCGTGCGACGGTCGCGGACGGCACCCTTGCCGCCGGTGATCTCGGTGACAAATTCCTGCGGCTGACGCGCGGTGCACTCGGCGCGGAACGTGCGGCATCGCTCTTCGAGCGGCTGCAACATCTCGAAAATGAAGCCGCCCTCGATTGGCTCGGCGCTGAAGTTTAAAAAGCACCCCTATTGCGCGTCTGGCGTATTCAGCTGCTGCAGGATCTCGCGGCTGATCGTGGTGCTGGGGCTGAGACCCTGCGACTGCAGCCGCCATTGTTGTGCCGATAGCGCGTTGCGATAGGCCTGCATCTTTTGCTCGTCGATCGGACCGGGCAGTTGCGGTTGCGGATAGGACGGGTTGGGGAGCGGGAAGTCATAACCCGGTCCGGGCTCGGTCAATATCGGCGAGAGCCCGCCGGTCTGAGCCGGGGCATAACCGGGGTTGATCGGCGGCGCCAGCGGCATCGGGGTCGGCGGCGGGGCTATCGCCGGAAGCGGCAAGAATTGGTTTGGTGGCCCCTGGATCGCGGCGTCGGCTGCTCCCACCGACCCGACGAGAACCGCGACGATCAATACCGCCGGCCTCAATCCGGCCATCCACCGCCTGCCGGGAGCGATCGACGCCGGGAAGGTTGGTCGCTTCATGCCGTCGCGTCCCGGCTCTCTCCGGCGAGTGCCGCTTGTGCCGCCGCAAGGCGCGCGATTGGGACCCGATAGGGCGAGCACGAGACGTAATCGAGACCGACCTCCTGGCAGAAGCGGATCGAGGCCGGGTCGCCGCCATGCTCACCGCAGATGCCGAGCTTGAGCCCCGGGCGGGCGCCCCGGCCGCGCTCGGCGGCGATGCGCACCAGCTCGCCGACGCCGACCGGGTCGAGGGTCACAAACGGGTCGTGCTCGAAGATGCCGAGCCGCTGATAGGCTCCGAGAAAACTGGCCGCATCATCGCGCGACAGGCCAAACACGGTCTGGGTCAGATCATTGGTGCCAAAACTGAAGAACTCTGCGGTCTTGGCGATCTCCGCGGCGCGCAACGCGGCGCGCGGCAATTCGATCATCGTGCCGACGAGATACGGCACCTTGACCCCGGTGCGCTCGATGACCGATTTGCCGACGCGGTCGATCATCGCCTTCAGGATGTCGAGTTCTTTTTTTGTCGCGATCAACGGCACCATGATTTCGGGCTCGATCGCCTCGCCGGTTTCCTTGATCACCAGCGCCGCTGCTTCGAAGATCGCGGTCGCCTGCATTTCGTAGATTTCGGGATAGGTGATCCCGAGCCGGCAGCCGCGATGCCCGAGCATCGGGTTTGTCTCCAGCAAGGCATGCGCGCGCTGTCTGACCTGGGCGACGGTGCGGTCGGTCAACCGCGCCATTTCTTCGAATTCGGCATCGGTCTTGGGCAGGAATTCGTGAAATGGCGGATCCAACAGGCGGATCGTGACCGGCAGCCCGCGCATGATGCGGAACAGCTCGGCAAAATCCTGGCGTTGCATCGGCAGCAATTCGGCAAGCCCGGCGCGCCGGCCGCGCTCGTCATCGGCCATGATCACGCGGCGGATCGGACCGATGCGGTCAGCCTCGAAGAACATGTGCTCGGTACGCGACAGCCCGATCCCTTGGGCGCCAAACCGCCGCGCGGTGCGAGCGTCGAGCGGAGTTTCGGCGTTGGCCCGCACCCCCATGCGGCGCAGCCCGTCGGCCCAGCTCATCAAGGTGGCGAAATCACCCGACAATTCCGGCTGGATCGTCGGCACCTCGCCCAGCATGACCTCGCCGGTGGAGCCGTCGATGGTAATGATTTCGCCCACCGCGACCTGGGTTGCGCGCGCCGTGATCTTGCCCGCCGCATAATCGATGTGCAGATCGCCGGCGCCCGAGACGCAAGGCCGTCCCATGCCGCGGGCGACGACCGCGGCATGGCTGGTCATGCCGCCGCGCGTCGTCAAAACGCCTTTGGCTGCGTGCATCCCGTGGATGTCCTCGGGGCTGGTCTCGACCCGCACCAGGATCACCGCCTCGCCGCGCGCCGCCAGCGATTCCGCCTCCTCGGCCGAGAAGACGACCTTGCCCGATGCCGCACCTGGCGAGGCCGGCAGGCCGCGGGTCAGGACCGTGGTCTTGGCCTTGGGGTCGAGCGTCGGATGCAGCAACTGATCGAGCGAGGCGGGCTCGATGCGCCGCACCGCCTCGTCGCGGTCGATCACGCCTTCGGCGACCAACGACACCGCAATCTTGAGCGCCGCCGGCGCGGTGCGCTTGCCGGAGCGCGTCTGAAGCATCCACAGCTTGCCGCGCTGGACGGTGAATTCGATGTCCTGCATGTCGCGGTAGTGGTCTTCGAGAACCCGCCTGACCCGACGCAGTTCGTCGAGCACCTCCGGCATGACCTCTTCCATCGCCGGCAGGTTCGACTGGTTGGCTTTTTTGCCGGCGATGGTCAGGTGTTGCGGGGTACGAATGCCGGCGACAACATCCTCGCCCTGGGCGTTGACCAGATATTCGCCATAGAACTCGTTGTCGCCGGTCGACGGATTGCGGGTAAAGGCGACCCCGGTGGCGCAATCCTCGCCCATATTGCCAAACACCATCGCCTGGACGTTGACCGCCGTCCCCCAATCAGCCGGGATTTCGTGCAATCGGCGATAGGTCACGGCGCGCGGGTTCATCCACGACCCGAACACAGCACCGATCGCACCCCATAGCTGGTCAGCCGGGTCTTGTGGAAACGGATGCCCCTTTTCCTGCAGCACGACATCCTTGAACCCGCTGACGATGATCTTCCAGTCCTCGGCCGACAATTCGGTGTCGAGCGTCTGCCCGGTATCGAGCTTGTGGTTTTCGATCAGCTCTTCGAAATGATGATGCTCGATGCCGAGCACGACCTGCCCATACATCTGGATAAAGCGGCGATAACTGTCATAGGCAAAGCGTTCGTCGCCGCTCTGCCGCGCGAGGCCCTCGACGGCGCGGTCGTTCAGACCAAGATTGAGCACGGTGTCCATCATGCCCGGCATCGACACGCGCGCACCCGAGCGCACCGAGACCAGGAGCGGGTTGTCGGCATCGCCAAAACCAGCACCCAGCGCCCGCTCGATCGCCGCCAGCCCGCCTGCCACCTGGTCTTCGAGATCGGGCGGGTAGGATTTGCCGTTCTCGTAAAACCAGGTGCACACCTCGGTCGTGATCGTGAATCCGGGCGGTACCGGCAGTCCGAGATTGCACATCTCGGCAAGCCCCGCACCCTTGCCGCCGAGCAGGTTGCGCATATCGGCCCGGCCCTCAGCGGCGCCGCCGCCAAATGTGTAAACCCATTTTGTCATCCGCCGCCTACCCTTCGATCCGCGAGAAATCGGCGACCCGGTTCATTGTATCGCGAATCCGCGCCAACAGGCGCAGCCGGTTCTCGCGCAGTTTGGCATCATCGGTGTTAACGGTGACCTTGTCGAAAAACGCGTCGACCGGCTGCCGCAGCCGCGCCAATGCCGTCATCGCGTCCTCAAACCGCTCGTCCGTCAGCGAGCCGCCCGCTTGCCCACCCAAATCATCGAGACTGGCGGCGAGCGCCAGCTCCTCGGGTTCCCGCAGCTGCGATGGGTCGACGTCGATCCTGCGCGCATGACCGTCCTTGCGATCCTCGATCCGAACAATGTTGGCCGCGCGGCGATAGGCGGTTAGCAGGCCGGCTCCATCGTCGGAACTGAGAAACGCACCGAGCGCACGCACACGGGCGCGCAGTCGTACCAGGTCATCCTCATAGGCGCCCGTGTAATGAATGCCGGCTGCCCCGAGCTGGGCAAATGCAGCCGCAATCAGATCATGGCGCACCCCCTGGTCGCGCAGGTGGACCTTCAGGCGATCGGCAATGAAAGCCACAAGCTCGTCGCGGAGAACCGCTATCTCGTTCAGATCCGATAAAGGAGGGATACCCGGTCCGCTGCTGGCGAGGGTAAACGCCTCCGCTAATGGCAGGCGCAAACGGTTTTCGAGGATCAGCCGGATCACGCCTTGAGCCGCCCGGCGCAAGGCAAAGGGGTCGCGCGAGCCGGTCGGCTTTTCGCCAATGGCGAAAAACGTGGTCAACGTGTCGATCTTGTCGGCGAGCGCCACGACGACGCTGACCGGCTCTGTTGGGCAATCGTCGTTTGGCCCGAGCGGGCGGTAATGGTCGGCGATCGCATCAGCCACCTCGCGCGGCTCGCCA
>DATJLK010000189.1:0-40280 GCA_035509615.1 Allostellaceae bacterium
AATGCTCGCTGATCGTGCGCACATGATGCGCCAGATGCTGCCATTTGCCGCGCGGATCGGTAAAGCGGAAGTCGACGTATTTGACCTCGTGCTCCTTGATCAGCGCCATCACCTTGCCGGTATCCGACATCTCACGGTTCCATTGATGAGTTGAGAGCTACACTTTCGTGGCTTCGCCCATGGACCCTCGCCCATGGACCCTCGCCCACGGACCTCGCAGGGGCCGGCGGCACCATGCACCGCACTGTCTTGATCGATCCGCGCTTCATATCGCGTCCGGGCCGCGTTCGCCGGTGCGGATGCGGATCGCCTCATCGACGCTGACAACAAATATCTTGCCGTCGCCGATGCGGCCGGTGTGAGCCGACTGCTGGATCGCCTCGACCGCACGCTCGACCAGACCGTCTTCCATCACCACCTCGATTTTGACCTTTGGCAGGAAGTCGACGACATATTCGGCTCCGCGATACAGCTCGGTGTGACCTTTCTGGCGGCCGAAACCTTTCGCCTCGGTCACGGTGATGCCCTGAATCCCGACGGCATGAAGAGCATCCTTCACTTCGTCGAGTTTGAAGGGCTTGATGATCGCCTCTATCTTTTTCATCGGCGTCGGTTCTCTCCCTGGCGGCGGCCGGTCAGCCGCCCAGGTCAAACGCATAACCCGTGCCAAGCGGCTTTGACGATGCCGGACGTCCACGGTTTTGCGCAAGGCCCCGCAGCTGCCGGCCGAAGAAGCACAGTATGCCTAATTTCTAGTCAATGTGGCGTTAACGCGCAATCGCGATCAGGCAAGGGGGACAAACCCCGGCCTCAGCCGAGGAGTCTGCGGATCCGCTCGACCGCTTCGGCAATCGCCTCGCGGCTATTGGCATAGGAAAAACGCAAATAGCCCTCGCCGAAGGCGCCAAAGCTGGTGCCGGCGATCGTCGCCACCCCGGCCTCCTCGAGCATCCGGTTCTGCAAGCCGCGAGCGTCGAGCCCGGTCCCGGTCACATTGGGAAAGGTGTAAAAGGCGCCGCCGGGTTCGGCGCAGCGAAACCCCGGCAACCGGTTCAACGCCTCGACGATGAACTGGCGACGCTCGGCAAAGGCGCCGACCATCTGCCGCACCGGCTCGCGCGGCCCGGTCAATGCCGCGATGCCGGCAAATTGTGCCGCGGCATTGACGCAGGAATGGCAGTTGATCGCCAGCCGCTCGGCCGCGGCAAACAGTGCCGGCGGCCACACGCCATAACCCATGCGCCAGCCGGTCATCGCGTAGGTCTTGCTCCACCCGTCGAGCAGGATCAGCCGGTCGCGGATCGCGGGATAGCCGAGCAGGCTGACATGTTCGGCGCCGTCATAGAGGATCTCGCCGTAGATCTCGTCGCTCAGGACCGCGACTTGCGGGTGCCGTTCGAGCCCGGCGACAAGCCGGTCGAATTCGGCGCGGGGCACGACGCCGCCGGTGGGATTGGCTGGGCTGTTGACGATGATCAACCGCGTGCGCGGCGTGATCTTGTCCAAAACTTCGGCGGCGCTGAACGAAAATCCCGCATTCTCATAAAGCGGGATCGGCACCGGCGTCGCCCCCGAAAAGCGGATCACACTCTCGTAGATCGGAAAACCGGGGTTCGGGTACAGGATCTCGCCGCCGGGTTCGCCGAACATCAGGATGGCGAAGAACATCGTGACTTTGCCGCCGGGAACGACCAGCACTTGCGCCGGCGACACTTCTACCCGGTGCCGGCGATAAAGATCAGCGGCGACCGCTTCGCGCAGCCGGGGGATGCCGTTTGCCGGGGTGTAGCCATGATGGCCATCGGCCAGCGCCTTGCGGCCGGCCTCGACGATATGTGGCGGGGTCGGGAAATCGGGCTGACCGATGCCGAGATTGATCACCTTGCGGCCTTGCGCGGCGAGCGCGTTGGCGCGCGCCAGCACCTCGAACGCGGTCTCGGTCCCAAGCACGCCCATGCGGGCGGCCATCTGCAACATCGACGTTTCCTCCAGCACCCTTGCGCCGGCGACACTAGCGCCGAAGAGCAAAAAAAGCGACCCCGGACCAAGCTTAACGTGTCTCGGGCTGGGCTGCCGCCATTGCGCAACCCCCGGCCGCAACGACCGCGAGCAACGGCAATGCCGGCCCCGTCGCCGTGGAGGCGGGTGTCGGGAGGCAGGCGGCAGCGCCGTGCCCTTCCGGTTTGCGCCGGCGCGGGAACGGGCGGGAAGCTGGCGCGGCGTTTTCTAATCGAGGGTGCGCGGATCGTCGATCGCAAAGGTCAGATGTTGCGTCGGCTGCGGCGTCGTCGTCATCAGACTGACGCCGTCAGGCGCCTCAAAGCGGTGCCATCGGCCTTGCGGGACGATCACCACCATTCCCGGCTTCAGCGCGTAGGATTGCGGACCCTCGTCGAACATGATGTGAAATGTCGTCGCCCCGTCGACGACCTGCACGATCTCGTCGCCATTGACGTGACGCTCCCACGGACCTTCGCCCGAAAATTTGGCGACGTTGATGGCACTGTCACGATAGGGCGCCAGCCGCGCAAACGCACCCTGGCGCTCGGCTTCGGGGGTTTCGGGTGTGCGCCCGCGCAGCATCCTGAGCTTGGCGAATTCGGCGTTCACATCGAGGATTGTCAGCATTCGTCGCTCCGTTCGTCATTCGACGCCGCAGCATAACCGCGGGCGGTGCCGGGTCCTATGGGCAAAGACCGCGCGGCAACCGCGATGCGGCGAACCTGCGGCGGCGCGTCGGTGGTCATCCTGTTCGAGTGCGGCCTGTGCGAGCGTGGCCTATTCGACTGCGGCGGCATAGCGGTGGATGTGATAGGGCAGCCGCGCCATGCCTGGGCAATGGCTGCCGACAACCGGCTCAAGCGCCTGGTACAGCCTTCGGTTGTCGGCATTGGCGGCGGCAAGCCGTTCGCGCGCCGCCTCGACGCGCGCGATCAGGCGGGCAAGATCGACGGTGACGAGCCGCCGGTTGTCGACGATCATGCGGCCGCCGATCATGACGCTCGCGACCGCGGTGCCGTCTTCGGTGTGGACCAGCTGATTGACCGGGTCGTTGAACGGCAGCCAGTTCGGGTGGTCGAGATCGAGCATCACGATGTCGGCCTTGTAGCCCGGCGCGAGGCGCCCGATCTTGCCGGCAAAGCCGAGGGCATGCGCACTGCCCTCGGTCGCTGCGAGGGCGGCTTCGCGCGTCGACAGCCAGCGCCGCCAATCGGGCCCGCGCACCTTTGAGACGAGCGATGCCAGCCGCATCGCCTCGTACATGTTCTGATTGTCCGAACAAGTCGACCCGTCGGTGCCGATGCCGAGATTGACGCGCCGATCGAGCATCGCCCGCGTGTCGGCGATGCCGCCGCCAAGCCGCATGTTGCTGCCCGGGTTGTGCGCGACCGAAGCGCCGCGGTCACCGAGCCGGGTCATGTCGTCATTGTCGAGCCACACGCCGTGCGCGACGGTGAAATGCGGACCGAGTACGCCCAGGGCATCAAGGTGTGCGGTCTGGGTCATGCCATAAAGGCGGATGCCGGTCACCGCCTGCACCTTTGATTCGGCGACATGGCTGTGCAGTGCGACGTCGAATTCGCGGGCGAGGTCGGCGCAGCCGCGGATGAACCCATCCGAGCAGTGATGCGGTATCGTCGGCGCCACCGCCGGGCGCACCCGGTCGCGGTCAAAGGGCCAGCCGGCGAGGGCGGCGCGCATGCCGGCGAGCGTTGCCTCGGCCGGCGGCAGTCGCAGTTCGGCGGCGCGCACCCGCAAATCAGCCGGCAACGCCTCCATCAGCCCCGGGATCGCTTCGAAAAAGCTGCGGTCCGCCACCATCGGCGCCACCACCGCCCGCATACCGATATCGGCATAGGCCTGCGCCGCCAATGCGAGGCCGTCGGCGGTCGGCAACGGCCATTCGAAAGACAGATCATAGCAGGCGGTGCAGCCCTTCATGACCATCTCGACGGCGCCGAGCTGGGTCGACAGATAGCGGTCGTCGAGGGTGCGGTTGCCGGTGATCCATGGGGCCGCGGTCAGCAGCAATTCCAATGTCCAGCGATCGCCCATGCCCTTGCCGAGATTGCCGTGGCCGTGAGTGTGGGCGTTGACCAGGCCGGGATGGAGAAGCCGCCGCGCCGCCGGGATTTCGACCGCCTCGGCGGGCGCGGGCAGACCCGGCGGCCCGATCTCTCGAATCGTGTCGCCATCGATCAGGATGTCGGCGAAATCGGCGGTGCCGGCGGCAATGTCGAGCACGCGGCCGCCGCGCAGGATCAAGCGGGCCATGCTAATCTCCAACTCGTAAAGCCCGTGGCGGGGTCGTCGATGATGATAGGCCGATGCGGGCCGGGAGCCGAGCGATGCCGAAGGTGATCGTCGAACAAAGAGGCGCGGTACGGGAGATCCGCCTCAATCGGCCGCAATTGCTGAACGCCGTCGACTGCGAGACGATCGCGGCTTTTGCCGCTGCCGCTGCCGCCGCCGCCGAGGACCGCACCGTCAGGGTCGTGCTGCTGCGCGGCGAAGGCGCGCATTTCTGCGCTGGCGGCGATATCACGATGTTTGGCGCGCTGATCGGCCAGCCGCGCGAGGAACGGCGCAAGCTGCTCTACGAGATCGTCGACGCGCTGCATCCGCTTCTGGTGCGGCTGCGCCATATGCCAAAGCCGGTCGTCGCCGCGGTCCGGGGCGGTGCAGTCGGGGTCGGGCTGAGTTTCGTGCTTGCCGCCGATCTGGCGATCGCGGCGGAGGACGCGGTCTTTACCTGCGGCTATGTCCATCTCGGCACCAGTCCCGACGGGGCGATGACAGCGCTGCTCCCTGCCGTCGTCGGGCTCAAGCGCGCGGCCGAACTGATGCTGCTCGGCGACCGTTTCGATGCCGCGCGGGCGTTGGCGCTGGGGGTTGTCAACCGGGTTGTGCCACCCGAGACGCTGATCGCCGAGGCCGAGATGCTGGCCGAGCGGCTCGCTGCCGGCCCGGCGCAGGCTTATGCCGGCACCAAAGCATTGATCCAAGCCAGCCTCGGCGATGGGTTCGATGCGCAACTGCGTCGCGAAGCCGAAAGCTTTGCGATCTGCGCCGCGACCGACGATTTTGCCGAAGGCGTCCGCGCCTTTCTCGAAAAGCGCCGTCCTGCTTTCGCCGGCTGAGAGCGCGCAACCCTGTCAAGGCGCCCGGCGATGACCGGCAGCGGCGCGTTGCGCCGTCACGGTCCCGATGCCCAACCGTTGCCCCGGACCAAAGCCTGAACGAGCGGTTGCCCAGGGTTGACGCCATCACCGTCATGCGGTGCCTTATATGAACACCTCGCATTGAGAAGGGGCACAGGATGCTGGTGACCGCTCAGCCGCGCGGGGTTCTCAGCGCGGAAGCAATGAAAGGTCGGGATGGTTGGGATGCGGCGTTGAATCTGCCATTACCGCCGCGGCCGGAGTTTTACCTGCTCGATGAAGCTCGCCAACATGTCGTCGCCTATCTCGACTGGGTGACGCACGATCTCGCGCGCGGCCCGTCGCCGGACGAATTGCGGCGTGAAATCGAGCGCGCCGCGGAGCGCCTGTTGGAGATTTCGCTGGCCCTTCGTGCGCTCCTCGACCGCGGAGATTGTGACGACGGCTAAACTACCGCCGCTCAAAAACGCCTCGGGCGGCGCCCGTCGCAATCGCTCGCACCCGGCGCCGCCACCGGGATCCGGCGCAGCTGGTGCGGCGTGGTTCAAGCGGGCCGCAAACAGCTCTTGATCGAACCCGCCTTTTCACATCAGTCCGACGGCGGCGGCACCGATGCCAACGGCTGCGACAAGCCCGAAGATAATTGCTGCGATCGCTGCATACACCCCCTGTGGCCGCAGCGGCTGCGGCAGTTCCATGCGGGCGAGTCGGTAGAGAAAAACGAGAATCACCGGCAGCAGCACCGCGTTCATCACGCCCGCCGCAACCGACAGCCGGACGAGATCGATACCCGAGGCGACCAGCGCACCGCCCGCCATCAACATCAGGACCAGCGGGATCAGGACCAGCGGGCCATGGAACCATGGCGCCTGCAATGGATGGCGTGCGAGCGAATGCTGGACCTCGAGCGCTTCACCGATGGTCCAGGACAGGCTGAGGCAGATCACGATCGTTGCAACCAATGCGCTGCCCGAAAGCCCCACCACAAAGATCAGATGACCGGTGACACTCCCCAGCGTCGCGGTAAACGCGGTCTCGATCTGGGCCACTGTGTCGAGTGAACCATGGTGCTCAAGCACCGTACCGGCGGCGATTAGAAGTGCCGAGGTGATCGTCTGGCACAGCACCACCGCCGCCAGGGTTTCCCGCCGTGCGGCGCGGATATGCTCGGGTCCGAGGCCTTGGTCGACACTGGCCGATTGCTGATAGAGCAAGGTCCAGGGGATAATGCTGGTCCCGAGATTGGCGGCAAGCAGATAAAGATAATCCGGGTTGGACAAAGGCAGTCTTGCCGCTTGCAGCACGACCGGAGCAAGCCCGGGTGCTGCCCGCCACGCCATGACCAGAAAGGCAAGCTCGAACAATCCGACGAGCAGGGCGACGCGCTGAACCGATCGATAGGAGCCGCTGGTTACGACCAGGGTCAGACCGCCGACCGTGCCGGTCATCGTGACCCAAAGCGGCAGGCCGAGCGCCTCCCCGGCGCCGGCAAGACCGCTCAATTGGCTGACGAGCGCGCCAAAACAGCTGATCGCGAGGATCCCCAGCAGCAAGGCCGCGGCGGCGCGACCCAACCGTTGCAAGACCAGTTCGCCCATGCCTTTGCCGGTACCAAGGCCAAGGCGCAGTGCCATTTCCTGGGCGACAAACATGAACGGAATCAGAACGAGGTTCGGCAGCAGCAGCCGGTAACCCCATCTGGCACCGCTCTGCGCCACGGTAATGACGCTGCCGGCATCGGTGTCGGCGAGCATCGCGATCAGCCCGGGACCCGCGACAAAAGCCAGTTGGCGCCACGCGATGGCGAGCTTGCGGATCTTGTCGCCCATGCTGATCGATCGCCCAAGGCGTCCTGCCGGTGACTGCTTGCGTCGGCATTCCGAATTGCGCTTGTCGGAAGCCACCTTTGCCGGAATGCCGGCCGCTGGGGGCGCGCGGATCAAAAACGGGAATGCGCAGCCGTCACCGAGGCAGGCCTGTTATTGGGTTATTTCGTTCCGTGCGGACTTGTCGGCTTTCTCAGCTGGTGCCTCGGCACAACCCGGATCGGGACAGTCTATGTCGAGTCGATCGGGTCTCGGTCACTGTGGTGAGGGCCGATCGCCGGACTCGTCTGGTCCTGACGATCAGAGGGTGTCGTGGAGCAGCCATCCCGGCAAATTGTCGGAGAGACGCGCGTTGGGACCGCCCTCCCTCGGCGAGGTGATCGAGCACACGACCCCAATCGCCGTCCCGGCCTCGGCGACGATCGGCGAGCCCGACATCCCGCCATGGACGCGCTCGGCGGCGTGGGTGATCCACAGCGGCCCGCCGAAATGGCGGATCGTGCACGAGAACCACCGATCGTCGAGCGACAGCAGCCGCGCCGGTCCCCAGAAATTTACCGGGTTGCGGGCCGAGGCGCCGAACGGCAGCACGGTCGCCGTCCCCATCAGCGTCCGGTAATTATCGGCATCGGAATCGCCGGGCGAACCGAGCACCGCGATGTCGGCAATCGGATCGACAAACCGGCACACCGCCGAGGTGCGGGGCTCCTCGCCGCGGAGGGCTAGAAGCGGGCCGAAAGTGCGCGCCTCGAGCCCGACAGAGGGCAGGGCCGGCGGCAGAAACGGCAGGCAGTGTGCGGCGGTGATGACGAAGCGCTCGCCCGCAGCTTCGACCACAAAGCCGCGGCCGTGACCAACCGTGATGACACCTGATGTCAGCCTCTCGATAATCATGGCTTTCTGCTCCTCCCGGCGTCAGGCAAAGAGGTCCCAAAACGCTTGGCAGCGCGCTTCGCCGCTTGCACCCGCATCAAGGCGAAGCCGATCCGGTTTGGTTGAGGGTAGCAGGGTATCGGCGGCTCGCCTCTTAAATTCATCGCGCCGCTTCTTAGAGACCGGATGGCCCTGGTGAGCCCAAGGGCGAGATCCTCCCGCGCTGCCGGGGCCGGCGGGCGACAGGCGGATACGACCGACCCTGGGAGGTGCTGTCGGCGATCTGATCGCAGCCGAGCCCGCGGCCCGACAGGGATGCGGGTACGGCCTATCTGTCGGCGAGAAGCACCGCACCGCGTCGAACGAGCCCGGTGCTCGAGTTAGGTCGCGGTGGCATTGCCGGCGCGCTTTCGAGACTATCAGCCGTGGCGCCGCCGGCGCCCCTCTCCGACCCGGCGGATCGACAGGCTGATCACGCAGCGCATCCCTCAGTCCGGGCGCGCGGACTGTTTCTCGATCACCCCCGACAGGCGGCCATAGACGCGGCGCGCATTGCTCTCGAAAATCTTGGCCTTGTCCGCCGCCGACAATGGCAGCTGGTCGATGTAGCGCTTGGTGTCGTCGTAATAGTGACCGGTTTCCGGATCGACGCCGCGCACCGCACCAATCATCTCCGAGGCGAACAGGATGTTGTCAGCCGGGATGACCTTTGCCAGCAGTTCCTGGCCCGGTAGGTGATAGACGCAGGTGTCGAAAAAAATGTTTTTCAAAACGAGATCGGACAGCAGTCCACGCTTGGCGTCCTGCGCCAGACCGCGAAACCGGCCCCAGTGATACGGCACCGCCCCGCCGCCATGCGGGATGATGAACTTGATGGTCGGGAAATCCTTGAACACCGACGAATTCATCAGCTGGTTGAAAGCGACCGTGTCGCCATTGAGATAGTGCGAGCCGGTCGTGTGATATGCCGGATTGCACGCGGCGCTGACATGGATCATGGCGGGAATGTCATACTCCGCCATCTTCTCGTAGATCGGGTACCAGTAGCGGTCCGACAGCGGCGGGTCCTGCCAATGCCCGCCGGACGGGTCAGGGTTGAGATTGATGCCGACGAACCCGTATTGATTGACGCAGCGGTCGATCTCCGGCAGGCAGTTCGCGGGCGAGACGCGCGCACTCTGCGGCAGCATTCCGACACCGACGAAGTTGCGCGGGAACAGCGAGCACACGCGGTGGATCAGCTCATTGCACGCCCTGGCCCACGCGTCGCTGGTCGTCGCGTCGCCAAGGTGATGGCCCATGCCGGCGGCGCGCGGCGAAAAGATCGTCAAATCGGTGCCGCGCTCGCGCTGCACCTTGAGCTGGCCATTGGCGATGCTGTCGCGGATCTCGTCATCAGTGATCGTCGGACGCGGCGGTGGCGGCTTGCCGGCGGCATGCGCCTCGATCTGCTGAGTGCGCCAGCCCTCGTGCTGGCGCGGCGCCGTGGTGTAGTGGCCGTGACAATCGATGATCATGGTGCCTGCCCTGCATCCGTTCTTGATGCTCTAGACTCTGTCATTGCGGGCAGAGCGAAGCAACCTGTGCCGGCGGGTGATCGTCACGCCGGGATCGCGTCGCCCGGCGCGGCGCGTCATGACGGCTTTTCAGCCGGCCTCGGGATCGCACTCGGGTTGCCGTGCCGCAACGGAAACACCCGCGCCCCCCGGGCCGAATTCGCTATGGATCATGCCGATGGCCGCGGACGGTACCGATCTCCGGGGCCAAGCCTTGGCGCGGTCGAGGTCGGCCTATGCGTTCGCATCGCGATTGTTTAATGATGCTATTGTGGCACCGAGCGGCGTCCGCATCACCATCCGAGAAGGCCAACATGGCCGAGGAGAGCAACATGGCACAGCCAAGCTATCAATCAGCGCTGATCGTCGGCGCCGGCCGCGGGCTCAGCGCTTCGTTGGCGCGGCTTTTTGCCGGGGAGGGCATGCGTGTGGCACTCGCCGCCCGCGACACCAGCAAGCTGTTGGAGCTCTGCGCCGAGACCGGCGCCATGGCCTTTTCCTGCGATGCGGTCGATCCGGACCAGGTGGCGCGCCTGTTCACCGCGGTCGAGGGGGCCATCGGCGCACCCGAAATCGTCGTCTACAACGCCAGCGCCCGGGCTCGCGGACCGGTTGCCGAACTGGTGCCGGCCGAGGTCGAACGGGCGATCATGGTCAGCGCCTATGGCGGTTTCCTGGTGGCGCGCGAGGCAGTGCGGCGGATGCAGCCCAAAGGTCACGGCGCGGTGCTGTTCACCGGGGCCTCGGCGAGCGTCAAGGGCTACCCGCTGTCATCGGCCTTTGCGATGGGTAAATTTGCGCTGCGCGGGCTGGCACAGAGCATGGCCCGCGAATTGTCGCCGCAAGGGATTCATATCGGCCATTTTGTCATCGACGGGGCGATCCGCAATCCCGGCCGGGTCGAGCCGGCTGACAAGCCCGACAGCATGCTCGACCCTGATGCGATCGCCGCGACCTATCTTGCCGTCCTCAACCAGCCGCGCTCGGCCTGGACCTGGGAGGTCGAGCTGCGGCCCTGGGTCGAGCGTTTCTGAGCCGCTGCGGATCGCGCGGTCATTTTCACCGGCGGGGCCGGCGCGTCTTTATCAATCACCGGCATCGATCATCGGCCGTCGGCATCAATCACCGGCGCCCGCCGGCACCGCAATCGCGGTGTTGACCGCGCTCAGCTCTTCGAGGCTGCGTCCCTTGGTCTCGGGCAGCAACATCGACGTAACGATGATCCCCAACACGCTGACCGCAGCCGCCGCCAGTTCGGCCGCCGGCAGCCCGCGCCAGGACATCAGTATCGGGAACAGGAACACGCCGACAAACCCGCCGATCTTGCCCGATCCCGCGGCAATGCCGTGACCGGTGGTGCGGGCTTCGACCGGGAACAGCTCGGCCGGATAGACAAAGGTCGTCGCGTTCGGTCCGAACTCGGTAAAAAAGTAGCTGATGCCATAGACCAACAAGAATGGCAGCAGCAGCTTGTCGATTTGCGGCACGATCGCGATCGCGCTAAAGGTTATCGCCATCATCGCAAAGCCAACGATCTGGATCGATTTCCGGCCCATCCGGTCCATCATTGCCGCAGCCATCAGGTAACCCGGCAAGGCAGCGACGGCAAAAACTGCCAATTGCGTCAGGGTATGCTGTACCAGGCTCTGGTGCGGGCTGATCGCCGCGAGCACGATCGGACTCGAGACGGTGTTGCCGTAATAAGCGAAATCCATCATGAACCAGGCAAGGCTGGCGCCGATCAAGCGAGCCAACAGCGATGGCCGGCTGGTCAATATCTGAAAGCCCTGCCAGAAATTAGCTTCGCCCTCGCTGCTTGCTTTTGCGGCCGCACGCCGTTGCCCGGCGGATCCGAGCACGCTGGCGGCAGCGTCATGGAACTCCTCCCGCCGGCCGGTCGCCAGAAGGAAACGGGGGGTTTCGGCCATGTCGCGGCGCATTTCAAACACCGCGAGCGCCGGAACCGCGCCAAAGGCCAGCAGCAGCCGCCAAACCATGTCATGCGACAGGTTGGTCAGCAGCAATGCGACAGCGAGCAACGGCCCGACGATCAGTCCTGCGGCTTGCATCGCAAACACCAGGCTGACCATCATCCCACGGTGTTTTTTTCCGGAATATTCGCTCATGATCGTCGAACTGACCGGATAGTCGCCGCCGATCCCGATGCCGAGGATGATGCGAAAGAAGATCAGCCACCAGATGCCGGGCGACAACGCCGAGGCGATGGCGCCGGCGGCCAACACCAGGACCTTAAACCCGTAGATGCGTTTGCGGCCGAGCATGTCGGCGATCCGCCCAAAGGCGATGGCGCCGACCGCCGAGGCGAGCAGCGCGGTCGATGTCACCAAGCCCTGTTCCACCGGGGAAATATGCCACTCGGCTTTCAGCAACGACATCACCACGCCGATGATGAAAAGATCATAAGCGTCGGTGAAGAAACCCATGCCCGAGATGAACATGATCTTCCAATGCAGTGCCGTGACTTTGCAGTCATCGAATCGTGCAAGGACATTGTCCCCCGAATCGGCAGTCGCGGTCATGACCATTGCTCCCGAGTTAGTTTCGGGAGTTAACCCAAGCACTCGCAGCGCAGTTCCATGGAACTCAAGTTTAGATCGGGTCCGACTCTCGCCCCGGCAGTCATAATGTAATAAAAGTGAAGCTTTTGTTGCCGATCTGTCGCGAGCGCTCGCGTTCTTTCAGCGGTCCGATCCGTCACAATGACGAAATCGGCGACGAAATCGGCGACGAAATCGGGCGATCGGCGGGCGGACCGGCGGACCGGCGGTTGGCGCGATGCTCCGTTCGGTCCGTTCTGCTATATTGAGATTTGACAAATTCAGGCTCGGTTGACCAAAGCCGGCATGATCGGCCATCGTCGAGCGCAGGGTTTGGTCGGAAACACCATGTTCGAAGCCGAAGCCCGGTGGCTGGCTGCAGCGATTGAAGGGTTTGCGCCTGGGCGGCTGTCGCCACTGCTCAATCTCGGCAGCAGCACGGCGATGTTCCGCGAGCAGATACAACCCTGGACCGAAGAGAGGCTGTTTCGGCCGTTGCGTCGCCGCGGCGTCGACATCGTGCACGTCGATCGGCGCGGCGAGCCGGGCGTCGACCTGCGCGCCGACCTGACCAGCAGCGCTGCGGTACCGCGGCTGCGAGCGCTGGCGCCGCGGGCGATCTTATGCTGCAACTTGCTGGAACACGTGACCGAACCCGACCGGCTTGCCCGCCACTGTCTTGAAATTCTGCCGAGCGGCGGGCTCGCTTTTGTCACCGTGCCATACAGCTATCCGTACCATCGCGATCCGATCGACACGATGTACCGGCCAAGCCCGGCCGAGTTGAGTACGCTGTTCGCCGGCGCCGATCTGATCGAGGGTGCCATCATCGGTGCCGGCCAGTCCTACCGCGACGAAATCCGTCGCCGGCCGTGGATTTTGCTGCGTCATATCGCCCGCCTGCCCGCTCCCTTCCTGTCGGTTGAACGATGGCAGCGGTCGATGGCCAAGCTTTATTGGCTGGTTGCCGAGTACCAGATCACCTGTGCCGTGTTCGAAAAGCGGTAGCGGCACAATTCGGCACACAATTCGGCAATTGATACCTGCGATCTTGAGATTGGGATCAGGTTACCGGTCTTGGCACTCGCCCCGGTTTGCCGAAGCTCCCGGGCTCCCGCGTTCACCAACTCGCGCTCAGCGGTTGTGAGAATGCGGTGCCGATCGTTACACTCGGGGCATGCGCGTCCTTTATCACCTCTTGCTCTCCCCGGCAGCGCGCAAGGTGCGCGTCGTGCTGCGGGAGAAGAACCTCGATTTTACGCTGAAGGCCGAAAGGACCTGGGAGCGGCGGCCGGAATTCCTGGCGCTCAACCCGGCCGGCGAGGTCCCGGTGCTGATCGAACCCGATGGCACCGTGCTCGCCGAAGCGAATGCGATCGTCGAATATCTCGACGAGGTCTATCGCGAAAAGATGCTGATCGGCATCAACGCGGTCGACCGTGCCGAGGTGCGGCGGCTGACCGCGTGGTTTGATATCAAGATGAACTGCGAAGTGACCGAGAACCTGCTCGGCGAAAAAATGATGAAGCGTTATCTCGGGCTCGGGCAACCGAACTCTCAGGCGATTCGCGCCGGCCATGCCAATCTGCCGCACCATCTCGACTATATCGGCTATCTGGTCGAGCGGCGGCGCTGGCTTGCCGGCGACCATTTCTCGGTTGCTGACATCGCTGCGGCGGCGCAGCTGTCGAGCCTCGACTATTTGGGCGACGTGCCGTGGGATGACCACGAACTGGCCAAGGAGTGGTATGCCCGGATCAAGTCGCGACCGAGCTTTCGTTCAATCCTCGCCGATCACCTGCCGGGCGTGTCACCGCCGCCGCACTACGCCGATCTCGATTTCTGATCGGGATGATCGCTCGCGCGGCGGTCGTCCGGGCGCTGGCTGGATCAGCCGACCTGGCGGGTCAGCCGACCTTGGCCCGCAGCAGATCGTCGCGGCGTTTGCGGGCGAGGGCCGCTTCACCGCCGCTCGTCAGCCGGTAGAGGTCGAGGTGGTCGAACTCGTCGGCCTGCGGCGGCGCGATCGAGGTATCGCTGTAGTCCCAGCGATCGGGGGCTGTAAGGGTTTCTTTCAGGATCCGCTGCATGCCGCGAAACACCGACCAGTAATGGCCGGCCTTGACCGCGATCTGTGCCGCGAGGCGCGGGTAGAATGCGAGCCAGGCCTCGCGCGCCAGACCGGAGCGCCGATCGCGCCTGGCCTTGCGGCGCAGGGCGCCGCCTTCGAGCGGATGGACCCCTTCAAACATCACCGCCAGCTTGAACCATAGCAGCGCGATGACGATCGTCCGCGGCCGGCCGTTCGGATTGGCGGCGGCACGGCGCAAGATCGTGCGAATATGGTCGTCGCTGTAAAAGCTGTCCCAGGCGGCGCGGTAGACCTCGTCCCACTCGGTGTCGGACATGCGCTGATGGTGCGTCACCCGGTGCGAGAGATCGTATTTGTTGAGGTCCCGGTCCATCCATACCCCGTTTTGCAACAGGTTCAGGTGGTCCTCGGAACCCGGCAGCGGCGTCAGATAAAACAGTTCCAGCAGATCAAGCGGCAGTTCACGCTTGATGATCTCGATATCGCGCAGGATCGATTGTTTGGTGTCGTTGGGAAAACCGGTGATGTAGCCGGCATAGGTGATCATGCCGTGCTTGCGCCACTGCTGCAGCATCACACGATATTCGGTAATCTTGTTCTGGTGCTTTTTGCTGGCGATCAGATTATCGGGATTGATGTTTTCGAGCCCGATAAAAACCCGGCGCACCCCGGCCTGCGCCGCCTTGTCGATGAAATTGGGGATTTTGTGGCACAAGGTGTCAACCTGGATCATCAGGTTGAGCTTGATGCCGTCATCACGGCGCAGCCTGATCATCCGGTCGAACAGCGCCTCCCAGTTACGGTTGCGAGCGAAATTGTCGTCGGTAATAAAAAATCGCCGGATGCCGCGCGCGTAGTTTTCGCGGATCGCCCGCTCGAGATCGTCCGGCGTACGGAACCGGCTCTTGCGTCCCTGGACATTGATGATCGTGCAGAACGAGCATTGGTAAGGACAACCGCGGCCGAGATCAAAGCTCGAAAACGAATGCGCGATCCGCCGGATATGGCGGCGCGGCAGGATCGGCAGCGGCTCGGCGTCGAGCCCCGGCAGATCGTTCATGTGGTTGTAGATCGGCGCCAGCGCGTCATCCCAGGCGTCGCGCAGCACCTGATCGAGGCGACCGCCCTCGGCCTCACCGGCAAAGAACGAAATGCCGAGCGCCTGGGCCTCGACCATCTCGGGTGGCATGTCCGGCAGCATCGCCAGGCAGCCCGAGACATGAAACCCGCCGATGCAGACCGGCAAGCCGGCGGCGCGAAACGGCCGGGCGAGATCGAGCGCGCGCGGGAACTGGTTCGACTGGACTCCGACCAGCCCGATCAACGCCCGCCCCCCGGCGCGGCGAATCGCGCGGATGATCTGTCCAGGACGGACCCGCTGGTTAGTCTCGTCAAAGGTGTAGATGCGGATTTCGACCGCGGGCCCGAGCACCTGGCGCCGGCGTGCATCCTCGGCCAGCGCGTTCAAGCAGGCGAGCGTGTTCGACGGGATCGCGGCCCTGAACCAGCGGATTGGATAACCGTCATCGTCGTAATGCGTCGGTTTGATCAGCACGAAATGAAAGACAGGCGCATCGCCCCGCCTTGTCGCGATCAGCGGCATAGTCTTCGTCGCCCATTCACCAAAAGTTGGGCAACTATCGCGTATCCCGGCAATCTCCGCCAGCGCGGTCATTTAATGTAGCCGATGTCCGGTTCGGGCCGCCGCACTGTTCGCGCCCACTGCTGATCGCTACGATGTCCCCGAAGGGCCGCCGGACAGCACAGCACGAGGATCAAGCGATGAAATACGATCTTTTGATTCGCGAGGGCGAAGTCGTCGATCCGGGCAGCGGGTTGCGCGGGCCGATGGATGTCGGCATCGCCAATGGCAAGATCGCGGCGGTGGCGCCGGCATTGCCGCCGGAAGAGGCGCGGACGACGATCAGCGCCAAGGGACGCTACGTGACCCCGGGTCTGATCGATGTTCATGCCCATCTGTTTGTCAATTCGAGTGACATGGGCGAGAACACCGACCGGTTTTGCAACGCCGGCGGTGTTACGACGGTTTGCGATGCCGGCAGCGCCGGCTCGGCCAATTTCGCCGGGCTGCGGTTTGTCGTCGATCGGGCGGTGCGGACCCGCGCCCGCGCCTTTGTCAATCTCGCAGCGATCGGGATCGGCGGCACCTCGCGCTGCGGCGAGCTTTCCCATTTCCCTTATGCCGATCCCGAGGGCTGCGCCCGCACGATCGCCGAGAACCGCGATCTCGCGATCGGCGTCAAGCTGCGTTACGGGCCGGGCATCGTCTGGGAATATACGACCGAGCCGGTCAAGCTCGCGCGTCAGGCCGCCGACATGGCGGGGGGCGTGCCGCTGATGATCCACATAACCGACACGCCATTGCCGCTGCCCGACATCCTCGCCTGCATGAAGCCCGGCGACATCATCACCCACTGTTTTCACGGGCGCGACCACGGGATCATGGGGCCGGTAAAGGAACTGATCCTGAAAGAAGTGGTCGAAGCCCAGCGCCACGGCATCATCTTCGACTGCGCCCATGGCCGCGGCGGCCATTTCAATTTTCCGCTGATCGAAAAAGCCCTCGATCAGGGGTTTTTGCCGGACACGATATCGACCGACCTGACCTTTACCACTGCGACGCGCGGCCCGGTCTGGGATTTGACGACGACGATGTCAAAGCTGCTGCATTTTGGCGTCGGGCTCGATGCTGTCGTGCTCCGCGCTACGGCGACGCCGGCCAAGATCCTCGGTCTCGAAGGTGTTGTCGGCACGTTGCGGCCCGGCGCCAACGCCGATGTCGCGATCCTCGAATTGCGCGATGGCGATCATGAATTGCGCGACACCGACGGCAACACCGTCACGGCCAAGCGCCGGCTGATCGCGCAGATGACCTTGAAGGACGGCCGCATGCGCTACGAGCGCCCACCGGAATAGGGACGGGCGATCGCCGCCCGACCGGCGAAGGGCGAGCGGGCGGTTCCAGCACCTTGTCCAACCGGGTTCGCATGTTGCGCCGACGCCGCAAGCCGCCCGGCTCCCAGCCGATCGGCGCAACCGGCCGCGTGTCAGTCGGCGTAATAGTGGATCTCGTATAGCAGGCAGCCTTGCTCGGATTTGAACGGACCATGGACCGCACCGGGCGGGCGGCAGGCATAAGTGCCGGCCGCAAAGCTTTCGCCGCCCCGGCCTTGCGCGTCGTTGCCGACGGTCAGATCGCCCGCGACCAGATAGACCTCTTCCCAATAGTCGTGGACAAAGGGGTCGGTCGTGAACACGCCGGGGGCAAAACGCAGCAGGCGCGTGCGGCTGCCGCTCCTGGCCGCCTCGTCGAGCGCGCCGGCGAGGATTTTTTGCTCGATGCCGGTGGGATAGCCGGCCGGCGTCTCCCAGCCCCGTTGCATATCAACCCGGTGAAATTCGAGATGGGGCTTGTTTGGCGACATCGGCATCGATCCTCCTTTGCGATCGCGGCGGATTTTATCCCGGCTGCCCGGGTGAGCAACCCGGCCACCGGCCTCAACATGTCGGCCCAAGTCGATGGCAATTTTTTTGCAATTCGCCAGGATCCGTGCCGAGGATCAGGGCAACCTGATCTTTGTGCCGAGCGCCGAGGCGTTGACGTTGAGATGCTGGTCGAGCGAGCAGAGCGTGGCTCCGTAATCGGCGCAAACCGCAAGATGCCAAGCATCCCCCCGCACGCAGACCCGCCACGGCCTGGTCAGTCAATCGGGCCGCCAGGCCTGCTCGCTGGTTGGCAACCATCGACCGAAAAGGATTGAACAGTTGACGACCGCCGCGGCACCGCGCCTGATGTGGCAACGAGCGAGGTGTGAACCAGCTGACGGGAGCCGGAGGATGGCGATTTCCGAGGTGAAGGCGTTGACGTTTGACGTGTTTGGCACGGTGGTCAATTGGCGCGACAGCATCGCCCGCGAGGCCAAGGCGATCCTCGGCGCGAAGGGCTACGACATGGACTGGCACGACTTTGCCGATCGCTGGCGGGCGCGCTATCAGCCGGCGATGGCCAAGGTGCGCAACGGCGAGCGCCCGTGGACCCGGCTCGACGATCTGCATCGCGAGAACCTTATTGAATTGCTGCCGGAATGTGGGATCTCAGGGCTCGACGAGGCGGAAATCGATCATTTGAACCGCGCCTGGCACCGGCTCGATCCGTGGCCCGACACGGTCGAGGGCCTGACCCGGCTCAAGCGCAAATACATCCTCGTCACCTTGTCGAATGGCAATGTCGCGCTGATGGTCGACATGGCGAAACATTCCGGGTTGCCATGGGACGCGGTCCTTGGCGCCGAAGTCGCGCGGGCCTACAAGCCGCAACCCGAGGCCTATGATCGCACCGCCGCCTTGCTCGATCTGAAGCCGGCGCAATGCATGATGGTCGCGGCCCATAATGGCGACCTCGTCGCAGCGCGTGGCCGCGGCTTTCACACCGCGTTTGTCAGCCGGCCGCTGGAGCATGGTCCGAACAAGACCCGCGACCTCCGCGCCGAGCATGATTTCGATGTGGTTGCCGACAGCTTTGTCGATCTGGCCGCAAAACTCGGCTGCTGATCGCGACCACTACCGCCGCCTCACCCTCACCCGCGGATTGCTCGGCGGCGCGGCGGACCGTGGCGATCTCGCCGAAAGCTTTTAGTCTTTGCAGTCAAGCGGGCGATGAGGTAACGGCGCGAAACTCGACCTATTGCGCTCGCCAGCTGGGAGCACCATTGGACTCTGCCAAAAGCCGGCGATTACTGTTGGCGAGCCGATATCGCTGCGAACGCGGCCGAGTACGGCTGCCGTCCGGGCCAAGGAGACCGCCATCAATGCCCGATGTCCCGATGCTGTCGCGCCCGATCCCCTCTTCAGGTGAGGAGATCCCGGTCATCGGTCTCGGCACCTGGCCGGTCTTTGACGTCGGCGCCGATGAGAATATCCGCCGGCCGCTGCGCGAGGTCGTGCGCCGGCTGCTCGACGGCGGCGCGCGGGTGATCGACAGTTCGCCGATGTACGGCCGAGCCGAAGCGGTTGCCGGCGACCTGCTCGCCGATCTCGACGCCCGCCCGCGCGCCTTCCTCGCCACCAAAGTGTGGACCACCGGCCGCGACAAGGGCATCGCCGAAATGCACCATTCGGCCGCCCTGCTGCGCACCCGAGTCATCGATCTGATGCAGATTCATAATCTCGTCGATTGGCGGACCCAGCTCGCCACGATGCGGGAAATGAAGGCGGAAAGGCGCATCCGCTACATCGGGCTGGCGCATTACACTGCGCGCGCGTTCCCCTATCTGATCCGCATCCTCGAAAGCGAACCCGGCATCGATTTTGTTCAGTGCGGCTATTCACTGGCCGCGCGCGCGGCAGAGCACGACTTTCTGCCGGCCGCGGCTGCGCACGGGGTCGCGGTCATCATCAATCAGCCGCTCGGACAAGGCAGCTTGCCGGGCCGGGTTCGCGGCAAGCCACTACCCGAATGGGCGCGGGAGTTCGACTGCACAAGCTGGCCTCAATTGCTGCTCAAATACATCCTGGCGCAACCGGCGGTGACTTGTGTCATCCCGGCCACCCGCAACCCCGAGCACATGACCGACAATCTCGCCGCCGGTTTTGGCCGGCTGCCGGATGCCGAGCACTGCCGCCGGATCCGCGCCTTCTGGGACGCGTTGTGATGTCTCGACGCTAATCCGCTCGACGGAGGCCCGCCGCCCCGGCAAGATCGCGGAGACGCAACAGGGGACAGCTGAAATGGATGCGACAGCGACCGGGCACCGCCTCCGGGATCGGGTTTAGACGATGGCCACCGCATTACCGGCGCTGAACCTTATCGCCGCCCCCGGACAGCGGCGTGCCACGCTCGACTTGGCGGGCGAGATCGAGCGGCGCGGTTTTGCCGGCATCTCGGTGTCGAGCCAATACAGCAACATGTCGCAATGCCTCGGGCTGGCCTTTGCCACAAAGAGCATCCCGTTCGCCACGGCGATCGCACCGATCTATGCCGCCACCGCCGAGGAATTCGCCAACGGCGCTGCCTATTTGCATGAAATATCGGGGGGCCGGTTTCAGTTCGGCATCGGTATCGCCCACGCCCCGGCGCATCAGCGCATGGGGGTGACACCGGGCAGGCCGCTCGCCGATATTCGCGACTTTGTTGCCAAGCTCAGATCGTTTGCCGGCATCGGCGCGTTGCCGCCGATCATCCTCGCCGCATTGCGCAAGCGGATGGTGGCGCTC
Organism: Allostellaceae bacterium; assembly: GCA_035509615.1. Lineage (GTDB taxonomy): Bacteria > Pseudomonadota > Alphaproteobacteria > ATCC43930 > CGMCC-115725 > AP-15. Next base: position 20,302 of record DATJLK010000189.1, read on the forward strand.
TCGGCCGAGATCGCCGACGGTGTCGTCTTTGCCAACGCCGCCCGCTCGCATATGGCCGCCTCGCTCGGGGTGCTGCCGGCAGGCAAGCGCTTCGACCCGGGTTTCTTTATCGGCAACCGCATCCGCACCTGCGTCGCAAGCGACGAAGCTGAGGCGAAGGCGGTGCTGCGGCGCACGGTCACCAATTACGCGCTGATGCCGAACTACCGCAATTACTGGAAGGAAGCCGGCTACATTGAGGAGATGACCGCGGTCGAAAACGCGCTCTCCGAAGGCCGCGCGCAGGATATCGGCAAGTATCTGCCCGACCGCTGGCTGGCCGACATCGCGCTGTTCGGACCCGCGGCGAAAATCCGTGACGGCGTCGAAGCCTGGCGCGCCGCCGGGGTTCGGGCCCCGGTGCTGGTGCCGCTATCGGCCGATGGCGATCCGAGGACCGCGCTGCGCGACGTGTTTGCCGCTTTTGCCGACTGAAATCGCAGAGAGGATTTGTCGTCATGCAGCTCGGATGCTCGTTGCCGGTCGCCGACATCGGGACCGATTCGGTGGTGTTGCGCGACTATGCGCAGACCGCCGAAGGGCTCGGATTCAGCCATCTCGTCGCCCCCGACCATGTGCTCGGCGCCAACCCCGCCGCCGATCACGCCGGCCGCCGGGTCGGCACCACGGCCAGCGCCTATCACGACCCGTTTGTCCTGTTCGGTTTTCTCGCCGGCTGCACGCAACAGATCGGCTTTGCCGTCGGTGTGTTGATCCTGGCACAACGTCAGGCGGTGCTGGTCGCAAAACAGGCGGCTTCGCTCGATGTGCTATGCGGCGGCCGCTTCCGGCTCGGCATCGGCGTCGGCTGGAACGAGGTCGAGTTCATCGGCCTCAACGAGGATTTCCACAACCGCGGCCGACGCTCGGCCGAGCAGGTGCGGGTCATGCAGGCGTTGTGGGCCGAGCCGCATGTCAGTTTCGACGGCGAGTTCCACCATATCCAGGACGCCGGCATCAATCCGCGCCCGGCTTCCGGACGGGTCCCGATCTGGTATGGCGGTCATGCCGAGGCGACGTTTCGCCGCTGCGCCCGCTATGGCGACGGCTTTATGCCGCTCGCCTATCCAGCGGGCGAAGCGGCATTGGCGGCATTCGCCAAGTTGCGGGCCTTGACTCGCGAGGCCGGCCGCGACCCGGCTGACATGGGCATCGAGATCTGGGTCTCGCCCGGTCTCGGCGGGCCGGAAGATTGGCGGCGCGAGATCCGCTTCTGGAAGGAAGCCGGCGTAACCCACGTGACCGCCAGCACCACCTATGCCAGCAACCACCACAAACGCATTGCCGGCCATAGCGCCGCCGAGCACCTCGCCGCGATCACCCATTATCGCGAGGCGGTGGCCGATCTGTTGTAGGCGCCACATCGACGCCAACGGCGTGGCGGGGTCCCGATCATCCCTGAGGGAGAGTGACATGAGCGACCCGGAAATTGCTGCATTGCGCGCGAAATTGGCGGCACGGCCGCGTTCCGCCGATTATCGGCAGCGCCGTCGGGACATCGATGCGCGCGGCCTGGCCTATGCGCTGGCGCCCGATGTCGGCGCCGAGCCGGTGAGCGCGGCCGGGATGCGGGCGGAATGGACCACCACCCCGAACGACGCGCGCGATGCGGCGCTGATGTATCTGCACGGCGGCGGCTATGTGATCGGCTCGCTCGACAGCCACCGACACCTGGTCGCGGAAGCCGGGCGCGCTTGCGGTATTGCGGCGCTGGCGCTCGATTATCGCCTCGCACCCGAGCATCCGTTTCCGGCGGCAGTCGATGATGCGCTCGCCGGCTATCGTTTCTTGCTGGCGCGCGGCATCGCACCCCGGCGTATCGCGCTCGCCGGCGACAGCGCCGGCGGCGGCCTCGTCGTCGCGGCGATGGTCGCGATCCGCGATGCCGGTCTGCCCCAGCCCGGTTGCGGCTGGTGCATCTCGCCCTGGGTCGATATGGAGGCGAGCGGCGAGACGATGACGAGCAAAGCCGCCGCCGACCCGACCGTGCAGCGCGCCGGCATCCTCGAGATGGCGCGGCTATACCTGAACGGAGCGGACCCGCGTTCGCCGTTGGCAGCGCCGATCCATGCCGAGCTGACGGGCCTCGCCCCGTTGATGATCCAGGTCGGAGCGTGCGAGACCCTGCTTGACGATGCGTTGCGCCTCGCCAGGGTGGCCGGTGCTACCGATGTGCGGGTCGATCTGCAGATCTGGCCGGAGATGATCCATGTCTGGCACCTCTTTCATCCAGAGCTCAAAGCCGGTCGCCGAGCGATCAAAGCCGGCGCCGCCTTTGTCAGGGCCATGCTGGGCTGAGCGGGGATCGATCCTGACGGTTTGCTCCGGCAGCACCGTCATATTGGGGAATGGTCAATTGGATCATTTGGCGATGATCAGTGCGGCGCCGATCCGGATCCTTGAGATCACTTCGGACGGTGACCTCGATAACCGAGCCCCGATTTTGCCAGCCGGCGAATGCTGATCACCCATGTCAGTCCGAAGTCGGGAGGGTTTGATGTCACCGCATCGAGCAGCTGACGATTTCAAGACTATTCGTGCCCGCATGGAAGAGTTGCGGCGGGAGAAACTTCCAGGACAACCCGCCGCGACGACCGATACGAGCCCCATGGGTCACCGTGGCCCTTGCGGCTGCGGCATGAGCTTGTTCCTCGACGAATGCGACGGCTCGTGCAAGGCGCTTTGAATCCCGAACCCGGCGAACCCCGAACCCGGCGAATCCCGAACCCGGTGGCCCATCCCGTCGCGATCGGTTGGGCAAGCCATGGCGGCCGCCGATCGCTTTTGACGTTCGTCCGGCTTTGCGGCGCGGCGCCATCGGGTTAAGCTGCCATTCGGCCCATGAAGGAAACAGCCATGACCATGATCGACATGCATGCCCATTGGCGGCCGGCCGAGGTCGCCGACGCCCTGCGCGCCCGTACCAGAGAACCGCGCATCCTGCGCAGTTCAGACGGCATCGAGGTGCTCAAAGCCCCGCGGATGGGCGAAACGCCGCTCGCCGAGGCCTTTGACGACATCGATTTCCATCTCGGTCGGATGGACCGCCAGGGGGTCGCGGTCAGCGTATTGTCGCTGCTCGGTTCGTTCTGCTGGATCGAATCCCAGCCGCTGGAAGTGGCCGGGCCGCTGTGCCGCAAGGTCAATGACGGGCTATCGGCGATTTGCCAAAAGCATCCCGACCGCTTCGCCGCTTTCGCGGCGCTGCCGTTGATCGACATGTCCGCCGCCGCCGCCGAGTTCGAGCGGGCGCTCGCACTGCCGGGTGTAATCGGCGCACAGGTGCCCGGAAACGGCTTTTTGACTAGCAAGGACGCCGAGGCAATGCGCCCGCTGCTGGACGTCGCCAATCGCCACCACGCGACCCTGTTCATTCACCACGGCCCGCGGCCCGGCGACGCGTTCCCCAAGGTCAGCGGCGACACCGATAATGCGCGCCGCCGCAACGGCACGCTCGACATGCAGGCAAGCTTGTCATCGGTGATGGTAACGCTGTGTCTGACCGATTGCCTCGCCGACTATCCCGACGCAACGATCGTCGTCCACAATCTCGGTGGCAATCTTCCCTACGAGGTCGAGCGCATGGACCACCGCTGCCTGCTCGACACGCCGGAGGAGGAACTGCCGTCGTCACGCATCGGCAAAGCGAAGGTGTATGTCGACTGCAATTCGTTCGGCCCGCGCGCGATCGAGGCGGCGGTCGCCCTGTACGGCGCTGACCGCATCGTCTGCGGCACCGACGGCACCGAGTTCGGCTGCAACTGGACCGCAAAGGCGCTGGCCGAAGCGCGGATCGGCGAGGATGAACGCGAGCAGATCCTGCACCGCAATGCCGCAGCCATGCTCGCCGGCGCCGTAAGAACCGCGCAGCCCGAATCGGCCGCCGCCTGATCCTGCTCTCGCCGCGGTCCTGGTGGGCAAGGCCGCGGCACCCGATGCTACGTGGGCGCGCTCGTTCAGCCAGGTTCGGCTCGCGGGCACGCCACGGCCGGGTGCCGGGAGACGAGTACGGCTCTCAGACCGGGCGATTGGGGGGCTTCAATTACTCGGCTGCCCGCTCGGCCAAACGGCGCAAAATGTCCGGCAATACCCCACCCTCGACCAGATGCGCGAGGCCGTCGAGCATCGGGATGCTGGGCTTTAGCCGCTGGTCCGGCAGTGCCGCGGCGATCCGGGTCTGGAGCGGAATGACGCCGGCCCAGCAGTCGAGCGCATAATCGGGTTCGTCATCAGCGGGTCCGCCAGTGCGAATCTTGGCCGACACCTCGTCGATGACCATGCTCATCAACGTCGTCGCCTTCAACTCCTGTGCGCTGATCGGCCGTATCTGGCGGTTGCGGCCCGGATAAAGGCGCTCGACAAAAGCGTTGAGCCCGGCGATTTTGGCCGCGTCGTCAGTGACGATCGCAGCCTCGCCAAACGCCATCACCGCGCGATAGTTAAGCGAGTGGTGAAACCCGGAACGCGCCAGGACCAGCCCGTCGGCGTGGCTCACCGTGACGCATACCGGGATGCCCTGCGATTGCCGACGCAGCATCCGGCTTGCCGAGGAGCCGTGCCAATAAAGCTGCTCGCCCTCGCGCCAGAACAATGTCGGCGTGACATAGGGCAAACCGTCGATGACGTAGCCGACATGGCACAACAAGGCGCTGTCGAGGATCGCGTAAATCGTCTCCCGATCATAACGACCGCGCTCGTGCATCCGGCGAACCCGGCTGCGCGCAGTCGGCACGAAATCGGCGGGTGGGCTACTGTCGGGCATCTCTGTGGGCTCCGCAAAGGGTCGCGATTTGGCCCCAAACTAGCGAGCCTCCCGGATGGAACAAAGGTCGAGTTTTGAAAAGCTATCCGGTTTGTTGCCCAGGGATGCAAGTTCTACGGAGCTGCCCTGCCCGCGGCGCAGGTTGCGCCCCGCGCCAGCTCTCTGGCAAATGACACAAAACAGGAGGAAATGCCTTGGCCGACGATGCTGTCACCGCTTTTGCGGGCCGCCCGGCTGTGACCATCGCCGCGCGTATGGACCGGCTGCCGAGTTCGAGCTTTATCCTGCGTTTTATCGTGTTGCTCGCACTTGGCGCATTTTTCGAAGTCTACGATAACGGACTGACCACTTATATCGCTCCCGGCCTGTTCAAAGCCGGCATCATGGTGCCGACGACAAGGGGTTTTTTTGATATTCATGGCTATGCGAGCCTCGTCGCCGCCACCTTTACCGGGATGTTTATCGGCACTTTGCTGCTGAGCCCGCTATCCGACTATTTCGGCAGACGGACGATCTTTACGTTCGCGCTGGTGTGGTACTCGCTCGCGACGTTTGCGATGGCGCTGCAATCGACCGATATCGGTCTGGTCGTCTGGCGGTTTATCTCCGGGATCGGGATCGGCGTCGAATTTGTCACGATCGACACCTATCTGTCGGAACTCGTCCCGCGGGAGCGGCGTGGTGCTGCCTTCGCCTTCAGCGCGACAATCGGGCTGACCGCCTATCCGATCGCTGCCTTTTGCGCCTTTCTGCTGGTGCCGCACGCCCCGTTTGGGATCGCGGGCTGGCGCTGGGTGGCGTTGATCGGCGCCGGCGGTGCGGTTGTCGCATGGTGGCTGCGCCTCGGATTGCCGGAATCGCCGCGCTGGCTCGCCCAGCATGGCCGCCATGCTGAGGCCGACCGCGTGGCGCGCATGATCGAAGGCCGGATCGAGGCCGAGACCGGCCGGCCACTGCCGGCGCCGCAGGCCATCGCCGGTGAAATCGAGGAGGTCCAGGGCGCGTTCTGGGAAGCCTTCCGGCCGCCTTATCTAAAGCGGACGGTGATGCTGGTGCTGTTTCAGCTGTTGCAGACAATCGGCTATTACGGGTTTACCGCCTGGGTCCCGACGCTGTTGCTCTCGCAAGGGATCAACATCACCAAGTCGCTGGCCTATACCTTTGTGATCGCGCTGGCTTCGCCGGCGGCGGCCTTGGCGGCAACACAATTCGCCGACCGGTTCGAGCGCAAATGGCAGATCTGCACCGCGGCGCTGGCGATCGCGGTGTTCGGTCTGTGCTTTTCGCAGCAGCGCGGCGCCGTCGGGATCGTGATCTTTGGCTTGTTGATCGCGTTTTCGAACACGATCTTCGCCTATTCGCTGCACGCCTATCAGTCGGAACTGTACCCGACCCGGATCCGCGCCCGCGCTGTCGGTTTTACCTATTCGTGGAGCCGGTTCAGCACGATCTTTGTCGGGTTTTTCGTTGCTTTCTTCTTGCGGAACTACGGCACGATCGGAGTCTTTTTGTTCATCGCCAGCGCCATGGTTGCGGTGATCGTCGTGATTGCGTCGATGGGCCCGCGGACGACAAGACTGCGCCTCGAGGCGATCTCGCGCTGAGGCGTCGGCGCGCCGGTTGCGCCGCGGCGCAATGATGCTTGTTGCGGGCGGTTTGGCTCGGCCGCGGCCCCATCCCGCGCTCTAGCTGAAAGAGCGTGGGAGAAAACCCCAAAAATGCCATTCCGGGGCAGAGAACGCCGATAAGTCCGGTACCCATATAAACTGGCGTGTAGCAGCAGCATAAAGAGCATTACGTTCAACGGTTCCGGGGTCGCCCCGTCCCAGGCCGGGGCTGGCCTGACGGCGATCTCGGGGCGGCAATCCCGCACGCCTCGACCGATTCACACGCTCTCGGGCGAGAAGCCGGGGCTGGGGCGGAGATGCCTCCGGCCAGACGAGAGCCGTACGGTCGGGGCGCCTTCGATCTTAGCGAAATTTCCGAGCCCGGCGAGAACACTGACGGGCGATCGACGTTGTAGATTCGGCCGAACCTGTCGCAACACGCGAAAGCGACAGCGGCGGTTCGGAATATTAGTAGAGGACGAATTCGCAATGGTGGTAATTTCGATGCCCGAGAGCCTTCCGTGACCATTCCGTCCTTGAGCCCCTCTGCAGCGGCAAGGCCGGTCCGGGGGATGCTGATGCGGACGCGACCGGACACCGCAGCCAACGCCGTCCCGCAAGACGCGATCGGCCAAAACGCAATCGGTCAAGACGCAATCGACAGGGCGATGATGGAGCGCTGCGTCGAGCTGTCGCGGATCGCGGTCGGAAAGGGCGAATATCCGTTTGCCACGGTCATCGCCCGCGATGGGCTTATCGTCGCGGAGAGCGTCAACACCACGGTCCGAGACGCCGATGTAACACGGCACGCTGAGACCATCGCACTATCGCAAGCGCAAAAGACGATCGGGCGGGAGCAACTGCGGCGCTGCACGCTTTATTCGAATATCGAACCCTGCGCCATGTGCGCCTATTGCATTCGCGAGGCCTGGATCGGCCGGGTGGTGTATGCGCTCAGTTCGCCGGTCATGGGTGGTCATTCGAAATGGGACATTCTGCGCGACGCGGACCTGTCGGGTCGCCTGCCCGGGGTTTTCGGCGCAGTTCCGGAAGTGATCAGCGGCGTTCTGGTGCAGGAGGCCCAGCAGGCCTGGCGCGACTGGAGCCCGTTTGCCTGGCATATGATCAGGCTGCGCGGTCTGTTGACCGCTCCCCAGGCCGAGGATGACGGCGTTCGGGTTCAGCCCGCAAGCAGCCGTTCGCTGTGGCACCACCTGCATGTCCTGTTCATGCGCAGCGGTCGGTCACGCAATCGCATGGCGCGCCTGCCGGTGCGCACCGCCGATTTTTGAGTAATGCAGATTTCCGATCGCAGCGCCACCCGAGTAACAGGAATGGTTGATCTGATGTCCCGGATAAGCGCCGCGCACCAAGGCGGGGCAGCGCCTGGCACCGCCCGCGGCCTCGGCCGACAGGCGAGACCGCACGGTCCGTTCCGCCGGTTGCTGCGCCGCTCGATCCATTTTTTCGCCTATCACCTGGTGCTCGCGCGGCGCAATACCCGGACGACGCAGGTGGCGGGCTTTCACCTGAGGGTCCGCCCGACGGTTTTCCATCCGCGGTATTTCATCAGCAGCGAATGCTTTGCCGAGTTTATCAGCCAACTCGACCTGCGCGGCCAGCGCGTTGTCGATGTTGGAACCGGGTCGGGCATTCTCGCTCTCGCCGCGGCCCGCGCCGGCGCCGAATACGTCGTTGCCACCGATATCAACCCGAACGCGGCACTCGCCACCATCGAAAATGCCCGGGGTAATGGGCTGGGCGATCGGGTCGGGGCGTTGTGTTCGAACCTGCTCTCGGCGCTGGCGCCGCGGCCGTTGTTTGATGTGATCCTGTCGAGCCCGCCAAAGCATGCGGGCGAACCTCGCGATCTTGCCGATCGCGGCTGGCATGCCGGTCCCGATTATCGCGATATCGCGGCGTTGTTCGAGGAGGCGCGCGCCCGTCTGAAGCCGGGAGGCCGGCTTTATGTCATGGTGTCGTCGGATTCGGACCTCGATCTGTTGGGCCGACTGGTCGAGAAGGCCGGGTTCCGCGCCAAAGTTGCTCTCGAGCGCTCGATCTATATCGAATCGTTCATCATCTACGAACTGCTCTCGGCTTAGTGCAACGAGGTTGTAATCGAGCTGGTGCGCGAGCGGGGCCGGAGTCGGTGGCGTCGCGGGGAGCGGTCAGGCGAAAACGCCATGGACAAACCAGCGAAGCGGCTGGCCATCATCGGGTAGACCCGCCCGGAACAGCCAGAAGCGCCGGCCTTCATCGTCCTCGACCCGGTAATAATCGCGGATCGCGTTCGCGCCCTCGACATTCGCGCCCTCGACATTCGCGCCCTCGACATGGGCGTGCGGCAAGCCTTTGCCCGGAGTGACGGCCGATCCATCGGGCCGCCACCATTCCGCGGCGATCCGTTCCGGTCCATCGGCGCATCTGACGCGATGCGCGCGCCGCCGCCAGGTGAAACGAAACGGCGGGTCATCGGGCAATAACCACGCCGCCTCGATCGGCTCCGGCGGCTCGAACAGGCGGATCGGGCGCGGCGGCTTAGCGCCGTCATTGCCGCGCCAGCCCTGGTCTCTCCGAGAAACCGGAGATGCAGCGGGTTCGCTGACCGACACCTTGATCGAAGCGCGCTCGGGAAGATGGCTCTCTCGGGCTTCGAGGCGCGAGACCGCGGCAAGGCCAAACCGATTGCCCAGCCGATCGAGCAGTGTGGCGACCCCGCCTCCTCCTGTACTGCCTGCCGACGGCGAGGCGCCGGCAAAGCCGAGTTGTTCGGGTCTCAAGGGGTCGATGGCAAAGACCGCGAGAATCATGTCCTCGACACCAAGGCCAGGGTCGATCGTGTCAAGCCGCTCCTTCAACAGGGCGGCGAGGTGGTGCGGATCACGGCTCGGCCGCGCCGTGCCGAGGGCAATGCGTTCGACGCGGCCTTCAACCCGGTGAAAATCGAGAGCCAGCCGCCGCGCTCCGGCGCCCTCCCGCGCCAGGCGCGTGGCAAGATCATCAGCCAGCCGCTCGGTGGCGAGCGCCAGATCGGCAGGATCAGCGATCGGCTCGGCAAAACTCAACCGCACCCGCCGGGCCGGTGTTTCGCTGAGTGGCGATAGCGGCTCCGGCAGGTCGCCGAGCGCCTGGTCGAGACGCTGCGCCACGGCTACGCCAAAACGGCGCGCCAGCGCATCTCGCGGCATCGCATAGAGATCGCCGATCCGCTTTAGTCCGACCCGCCGCAGTCCTTGCGCCGTCGCCGGGTCGAGACGCAACGCTGCGACCGGCAGCGGAGCGAGAGCGATGCGTGTTGCTGCCGACGGCAGGATCAGCATGCGCGCACCAGGTTCGGTAAAACGGGCACAAGCCCAGGCAGCGCCGAGCGATTCGGCAATGGCGATGCGAGCGGCAATACCTTGACGGGTGAGACGGGCGATCAGATCGGCAGCGAGCGGCTCCTCCCCGCCCCACAAATGGGCGCAGCCGGTGATTTCGATCTTGATGCCGTCGGTCGCGTCGGGTGCGGTCCACGGGCTATAGCGGCCGCACCATTCGGCCAGCCGGCGTAACGCCGCGGCGTCTTTTGCAGGCTCAGCCGCAGCGGTGGCAAGAGCCGGCACAAAGGACAGCGCATCGGCAAGCGGCATGTCGGGAGCGAGACCGGCGGCCGCAGCCGCCGGATTGACGGCGGCGAGCAGACGCTGCCCACCAGCATCGGTGACCGTGGCAAACGGTGCGGTTTCAGCCGGTGCGGCGGATCCTTTCCGACCCGGTGTCTGACGCAAGGACATTGCTGCCGACCGGCGCCTGCGATCGATCGGCCATTGTGGCAGCCAGAGATACAATATCCGCCGCATCCGCAACCTTCCCTTCCCGGACTTTCCCTCCTCGAACCTCCACCTCCCAGCATCCCGCGGCGCCGCCGCGGCAGCGCAGCAGTTCGACCCGCCAGTGTGGATGCCCGACCCCCGGCTCTACCTGGCTCACCAGGCCATCCTCGACCGCGCGCCAGCGGGATCCCAAGGCCACCGCGGCTGTGCCGGCCACTCCTCGCCCCTCGCTGGCGCGGGGATGACGCAGGGGCGGCATCGGGAAACCCATTGATCTGCTGGGAAATGGCGGGATTGGGATCGGTCGCGACGGCAGCGTCGCGATCCGCCAGCGGGTCGCGGCGGCGTTTGGCAGATTGCGTTCGCGCGCCGCCTGCCCGCCATTGAACCAGCGCCGTAATAACAAGGCGGTAACGCCAAAACGTTCCGCAGCGAGCTGCAAGCGGCGGCTGGCGACATCGGGCAAGGTTCCGACTTCACCTACCACCGCGGCCACACCTCTGGAACGCAGCCCCTCCTCCATTGCCCACAGGATCTCGGCATCGCGCGGCGCCCTCACCAGCACCAGCCGCGCCGGATCGAGCCCGTGTGCCGCAAGACCCGGGCCGTAAAGATCCGGCCGGGCGAGACACCACAACACGATGGTGTCAGCGGGCGCGGCCAGCCTGGCAAGCATGCCGGCGGCAAAAGCGGCGGCGAGCGCGCCATCCTCTTCGTCGCCGGCGGTGCCGAAAATTTCGTGCAAGGCACCCCGCGCCAGACCACCGCCCGGCAAGGCCCGATCGATCGCAGCGACCCCAAGCGGCACGACGCCATGCGTCGTCGCCGTTGGGTGCTCGATCCGTCGAACCTGTTCGCGAAGCATCGGCAAAAGGTCGTGCGGCATGAAAGAACCCGAACAATGTTTCCTATTTGTTCTAGGTGGAAACGATTGTCAATCCCGGCATCCAGGACCTTGGCGGATCGCGATGCCGGGCCGTCGGGATGTCGGCGCGTTGCGCGGCGTTCGTCAGCCTGGGTTCGCTGTCGCGCCGGCCAATCACGCCCGGCCAATCACGCCCGGCCAATCATGCCCGGCCAATCATGCCCGGCCATCATGCTCGGCCATCATGCTCGGCCATCATGCTCGGTCGAGCGCGCGGCTGAGAGCGCAGAATTCGGCAACGGAAAGTTCTTCGGCGCGGGCGGTCGGCGCCACCCCGGCCTGCACCAGCAGGTCCGCCACCGGAATGCCGAGATCGGCAAGGCTCGACCGCAGCATCTTGCGACGCTGGCCAAACGCTGCGGCGGTGACGCGTTCGAGCGCAGCTTTGGTCGCCGGCGCCAGCGGCTTGTACCGCGGCAGGATCGCGACGACGCTTGAGGTGACCTTGGGTGGCGGGACGAAGGCGCGCGCCGGTACATCGAACAAAATGCGGGGCTCCGCCAGCCACTGGGTCATGACCGACAGCCGACCATAGGGCTTGGTGCGCGGCCTCGCGACAAGCCGCAGCGCCACCTCGCGCTGGAACATCAGGGTCAGACTCTCGAAGGCATGGATTTCGTCGAGCCAGCCGAGCAGCAGGGCCGTCGCGATGTTGTAGGGCAGGTTCGCGACGATCTTGCGCGGTGCCGCCACCAAGGCGGCAGGGTCGAGCGCGAGCGCGTCGCCGGCGACCACTTGCAACCGCGCCGGATAGACCTCGGCCAGTTCGCCAAGAGCCGCGAGGCAGCGCCGGTCGCGCTCGATCGCGACAACATGGTCGGCACCTTCGGCCAACAATGCGCGGGTCAACCCGCCGGGGCCGGCGCCGATCTCGATCACGCTGAACCCGGCGAGCGGCCCGGCGGCGCGGGCGATGCGCCGCGTCAGGTTCAGGTCGAACAGAAAATTCTGCCCAAGCCGGCGTTGCGCGGCGATGCCATGGCGGGCGATGATCTCGCGCAGCGGTGGCAGCGAGAACGCGGCCGGAGCGTTGCCGTCGCTCAGTCGTGATCCTCGGACCGGCTCCGGCGGGTGGCCGCCATCCCGGCGGCGAGGCGCAACGCCGCGATCAGGCTGCCGGCGCGGGCGATCCCCTTGCCGGCAATCGCAAAAGCGGTGCCGTGATCGGGTGAGGTGCGCACAAACGGCAGCCCCAGCGTGACATTGACGCCGCCATCGAAATCGATCGTCTTGATCGGGATCAGTGCCTGGTCGTGATACATGCACAGCGCGGCATCATAGGATCGCCGTGCCGCGGCATGGAACATCGTGTCGGCGGCAAGCGGGCCGCGGGCATCGATCCCCTTGCCGCGCAAGACCGCAATCGCCGGCTCGATGATCTCGATCTCCTCGCGCCCGAGCCCGCCGGCCTCGCCGGCATGCGGGTTGAGCCCAGAGATCGCCAGCACCGGTGCGGCGATCCCGAAATCGGCGCGCAAGGCCGTATCGGTGATGCGAGCCGCGGTGACGATCGCCTCGGCGCTGAGCGCGTCGACCACCCGACGCAACGGCAGGTGGATCGTGACCGGCACGACGCGCAGCTCGGGACAGACCAGCATCATCACCGGGGTGCGACCGCCACCGGCAAGTTCGGCCAGGTATTCGGTATGCCCGGGATGGTGAAACCCGGCGCGATAGAGGCTGTCCTTATGGATCGGGTTGGTGACGAGCGCCGCCGCCCGGCCGTCACGGACATCGGCAACTGCGCTGTCGATCGCGGCGATGACCGCGGGTGCATCGGCAGGATCCGGATGTCCGGCGTGCCCGCGCGGTCTGATGCCGATCGGCGCCACCGGAAGTGCCGCAGCAAAGACCGCGACCGCCTCGTCGGGGGCGGCGATCTCGCGCACCGGCACCGGCCAGCCAAGCCCCGCCGCCAACCCGGCGATACGCTCGGGATCGTCTCTGAGATAGAAGGGCGGCAGACCGGCGGCGCGGTCGAGCCACGCCTTCAGCGCGATCTCCCCGCCGATACCGGCGGGCTCGCCCATCGTCACCGCGAGCGGCAGAACCATCCGGCTCAGACCCTTACATCGACAAATGCTTCGCGCCGCAAATCGCGCAAATAGCGCTGCGCCATGATGTCGACGCGGTCGCGCATCAGGCTTTCCGCCACCTGATCGCGGGTCGGGGCGACGACCTTTGGCTGCGATTTGCTGCACACCATAATGACGCCGACGCCGTTTTTCTGCAGGATCGGCTGCGATGGCTGACCGATCCCGAGCGCCAGCACGTTGCTGCGCATCGCGGGCGAGATCTGATCAAGCCGTACATCGCCCTGGCTCGACAGCTGAGGCGCTTCGGTCTTGCCGATCCTGATCATGTCGTCGCAGTTCTTGGCTTCGGCTCTGACACTTTCGGCCTGGGCAATCGCAGCGCGGCGCGCCTCGTCGCTGGCCGGCGCCGGCAGCGGAAAGACGACCTGGACGATGTGCAGCATCGTTTCGTCCTCGCTGGGCGCACCACCGACCCCGCGCCGGTCGAGCACCAGCATCAGATAATAGCCGCCGGCCGCCCGGATCGGCGGCGACAGTTCGCCCGGGCGCATATCGGCGACCGCTTTGGCCAGCGGCGGGCTCAGTTCGTCGGGGTGCACCCAGCCGAGATCGCCGCCGACCGCGGCTGTCGCCGATTGCGAAAACTGCCGCGCGACGTTCGAAAAACGCGCGCCCTGCTTCATCTCGGCAATCAGCCGGTCGGCCAGCCCGCGCACCTCGTCGTCCTGCTGCGGGTTGTCTACCGGAAGAAAGATCTCGGCCACCCTGGCTTCGGGCGTATTTTCGTTCTGCTTGAGCCGCTTGAGCGCAGCGTCAATTTCTTCATCCGAAACCGGGTCGGTTTCCGCTGCCATCTGCCGGATGAGTTTGGCCCACACGATCGATGCCGTGACCTGGCTTTCGAGGGCGCTGCGCTCGATCCCGTTGGCCTTCAGCACCGCGAAAAGCTGATCGAGCTTCATGTTGTTCTGCTGGGCGATCGAAGTAATCGCCCGGTTGATCTCGCTCTGCGTGGCGGTCACGTTCTTGCGCTTGGCCTCCTGCATTTCGAGTTTTTCGTCAACCAGACTGCGCAATACCTGATTCGACAAGCGGTTGCGGGCCTCTGGGGTATTGGGGATGGCGGTCGACAGCATGACCATGCGTATTCGCGAATCGAGATCGGCGACCGAGATCACATCGTCGTTGACGACCGCGGCGATTCGCATTTCCGGGTATGTCTGCTGTGCCGGCGGCTCGCCCTGTTGGCCGCGTTGCAAAACGGAAGGCGGGACCGCGCTCGACTGAAGCATCTTCGGCGGGGCGGCGGCGGCACCATCGATAATGCCGGCTGACAGTCCGACCAGGACGATTTGCACGACAACGAACCAGCGGGTCACAGCCATCGATAGCCACTCAACAAGCCGATCCTGCGGTTTTCTATACCCTCTTTTGCCACAGCTGTCGCCGCGGCAGTTGATGCTCGAAGTTACCGACTTCCGCGCCGGCGGAGGCGTCCGTCCGGCTCCGACCGATCACATCACGCCTCAACATCATCATCCCTTTGGTTGACAAAGATCAGGACCGCGAGAAGCGTCAGACAAAATCGAAACGCCGCCTCCTGGCCGTTCCATTTCGCCGATTGCCACATCGAAAACCACTCGCCGCCGACCACCATGAATTCAAAAAACCACACCAGAAATCCGATCGTGGCGCCGATCACCGCAAACCGCTTGGCCCGGTTGAAGCGGATGCCGCCGGTCCGCAGGTGGCGGCCCATCGCAATGGTCGCGGTCGCAAACAAAACACCGGTAAGCCCCTCGCCGGCAATGATCAATGTATAGGCCGCCTGCCACAATGCTGGGGAGGTGATGCGTCGATCGATCAGGGTGTTTGCCGGGAATGTCGTGTCCATGCTCAATACATGGCGCACAAAGGCGTAGTTGGTGTCGTAGTCGGTCAGGTTGTCAAAGGCCACCAGCAAGGCGAATGCCGCCAGGCACGCGACCATGACCGTTTTGGCAATCCGTCTCTCGATCACCACCCCTCCCTCGCTCTCGGCATGCTCGCCGCCAGAGGCCTCGCCCTAGACGTCCATGCGCCGGCGCAGATCATGCGCGGCGCCGCTCCTGGGGCAGATCCGGATACAAGTCCGAATTGACTCGGCGCTTTCAAGAGGCTACTATTAATTTGAATTTCGACGCTGGCTTTTACGTTAAGACTTGACCTAAGCACCGCTTTTCTGCCGACGCTGAGTGGAGATTAGATCAAAATGCGTTACAGCCCGCTTTTTGCCGCAGTCATCGTAGCGATGTCATTCGCAGCCACGGCGCCGGCACACGCTGGGCTCGTCGGCAACGGCACCAATACCGTTGCCGCGTTGTTTTATTCCGGCGCGTCGAGTGTGCCTGTGGTCACTTCGTCGACAGCTCCCTACACGAACCCGGTGCCGTACGAAATCGAAGGTCCGAGTGGACCGACAAATCCCCCGCCTTTGCCATCTATAATTCCAGCGCATTTTTCGGAAGGTGCAGCAGATTTGTCGACGATTGATGTCGGAGACACCCAGATTATAATTACGAACGAGGCGCCGCCGTCGATGCCGTTTTGCAGCACGGCGCTGCCTTGCTCGGATGTATTTACCGGCTTTGGGTTTGCCTTTTTCGGCAATGTCGACATCACTAACGTGACGGTTGACCCGACGAGCGCCACGGATTTCATGCCGATCGCCGGCGGGTTGAACTTTGGTGCCACGGATATTTTTGCGAACGTTGCCGGCGACGCGCCGGCAAGCGGCGATCAGTTGATCCTCGACGTGACCACCGCGGTCACGCCACCACCGGTGGTGCCCGAGCCGGCAAGCGCGCTAATACTGATGGTCGGTCTGACCGGCTTGTGGCCGATCAGACGCCTGTTAAAGCGTGCTGATGTCGCCGCGTGACAGCGAAACGGTTGCGATAATGAGCAATTACTTTCTCGGCACGATCAGGCTGGTCGGGTTTAATTTCGCGCCGGTCGATTGGACGCTGTGCCAGGGGCAGGCGCTGTCGATCTCGCAAAACTCTGCACTATTTGCGCTGCTCGGCACCTATTTTGGTGGCGACGGGGTGAATACCTTTAACCTCCCCGATTTGCGCGGCCGCATCGCCCTCGGCCAAGGCCAAGGGCCGGGGCTGTCGCCCTATGTCATGGGCCAGACCGGTGGTCAGGAAACGGTTACGCTGAATGCTCAGCAGGTGCCGGCGCACACGCACACTCTGATGGCGGCAGCGACCGCAACCACCGCAAATCCCGGACCAGGGCTCGCGCTCGGTACACCGCCGACGGCCGTAAAGATCTACGGCAGCGCCTCGCCGACGCCATTGGCGCCGTCGTCGGTCGGCTCTTTTGGGTCAAGCGCCGCCCACGAAAACCGTCAACCTTACCTGACGCTCAATTACATCATCGCGTTGCAAGGAATTTTTCCCTCGCAGAATTGAGGCGAGCAGCCATCGGGAGCGTCAGAGCATGAACCCGTTTCTCGGGCAGATCGGTCTCTTCGCATGCGATTTCGCGCCGCAGGGTTGGGCGCTTTGCCAAGGTCAGATCCTGTCCATAGCGCAAAACACGGCACTCTTTTCGTTGCTCGGTACATATTACGGCGGCAATGGGGTCAACAACTTCCAGTTGCCCGACTTGCGCGGTCGCGCGCCGATCGCCTTTGGCCAGGGTCCCGGGCTTTCGCAATTCGATATCGGCCAGGTTGGCGGCTCCGAGACGGTATCCGTAGACTCGACTCGGTATCCGGCGCATTCGCACTCTCTGTTTGCCGCGGCCAGCACGGCGACCGAAAACACCCCCGGCGGTTTGCTCGAGGCCCAAGGTCAGACCGGTGCGCGAGGTGGGGCGGTCAATCTCGCGCTTTACAGCAGCGCCGGAACCGCGACGACCTTGACCCCGATGGCGCTGACGCCGGCTCCGGGCGGGGGCCAGCCGCACACCAACGTGCAGCCCTGTCTGGCGCTCAATTTCTGTATTGCCTTGCAAGGCATTTTCCCCGCACGCAGCTGAACCGCCAAGCCACAAAAGGAGCAGTCGCGTCATGGCGGATACCTACATCTCGATGATCGAAGCCTTCGGTTTCAGCTTCGCGCCGCGCGGCTGGGCGATCTGCGCGGGGCAGACCCTCCCGATCAATCAATACCAGGCGCTCTTTGCGCTGCTCGGAACCACCTTTGGCGGAGACGGGCAGAGAACCTTTAACCTCCCCGATCTGCGCGGCCGATTGGCGCTTGCCTTTGGGCAGGGTACCGGGTTGTCGAACTACTCTCTCGGTGCGGCCGGCGGCCAGGAGACCCATACATTGACTACGAACGAGGTCCCGGGGCACAATCATTCGTTGAACGCCCGGAATAATGGCCAAGCCAATGGAACCAACATTCCCGGCGGTGCGGTGTCAATGGGCAGCGGCTACGCGATCGAAGCCAATAATCCGGTCGAAAACATTTACAGTAGCGATGCGCCGACAATCGCAATGGGATCTGCCTCAGTCGGCTCTGCAGGGGGCAACCAACCGCACGAGAATCGGATGCCGTTTCTGACGATCAATTACTGTATCGCGCTACAGGGGATTTTCCCGTCGAGGAATTGATGCATTCGGCTTAGTTAAAGACGATTTGATAATCCTGATGATCGTGCGCCGGGGTGAAAATCGGGATCACATAGAGCGCCAGCGGGGGGCTTTCACCGATTTGCACCGAATGAAGACCCTCCGGCAATACCGGCGCGTCCGGGCCGCGCAAGATCAGCGAGAACGGCTTCCGCGCCGTCTTTTCCCAGCCGGAAAACATTGGCCGATCAATTCTGTCCAAAATCAGGCCCATTCCGCTACCATCAATCTGTACAATGCGGCCGATATCGCCGGCGAAATCGTCCGCGGTGAGTTGGTCGATCGGATTCATCGGATCTGATCTCGTGTTTGCTGAGGACCCTGCAACGGTACCGGATCTCAGCGCCCATCCAATATACCTGACTGGTATCTTGCCGCTTTACGCCGATGAACCGGCCTGAGCTGACCTTCGGCACGCGTCACGGGACGGTTGGATTGCGTCCGGCGCGTGGCGGACCGTCGGAAGAAGCGTTTTCCTATCTGTTGTTCGCCAGCAACCGGGCCGCCGAGATGGCGCTGATGCCGATCTCGCCGGCTGACAAGGAATTTTTGCTGCAAGTCCAGTTCCGGTCGATGAACGAGACTTATCGCCAAAACTTCCCTGCGGCGCGATATGAAATCATCGAACTGGATCGCTGGCCGGTCGGGCGTCTCGTCAGCGAAATCCAGGCTGATTGCGTGTACTTTATCGACTTCACGTTATTGCCGCAAGCGCAAGGTCTCGGCATCGGGACCACAGTGTTGGCAGGCGCGTTGGAGGAGCCGCGGCGGCTCGGGCTGCCGGCTCGCCTGCGCTCGTTCACCCATCATCGACCAGCGCTGCGTCTCTATCACAAGCTCGGTTTTGTGGTGATCGCGAAAGAGCCGCCGCAGCTCGTCCTCGAATGGCGGGGGCTTGGCTAAAAGGGGTTTTGAGCCGGCTTGACGTTGACGGGTCCGGCGGGAAGGATGCGTGGGATAGTAAACCCGAAAAGGTCGATCGTGTCGTTTTCCGGCGGACCCTATGACGCGGCCTATCTCGCCCGCAACCTTGCCAACTTCACCGCCCTGACGCCATTGTCGTTTCTGGCGCGCGCCGCCGCCGTTTATCCGGACCGGCGCGCGGTAGTTTACGGCGAGATACACTACACCTACAGCGAGTTCTACGCCCGTTGCCGGCGGCTTGCCGATGCGTTGCGCCGGCGCGGCATCGGTCCCGGGGATACGGTGGCGGTGCTGGCGCCCAATATACCGGCACTGCTCGAAGCACATTACGGCATCCCGATGGCCGGCGCGGTGCTGAACGCGCTGAATACCCGGCTCGACGCCCGCTCGATCGCGTTTATTCTCGGCCATGCCCGGGCGAAATTGCTGATCGCCGACCGCGAGTTCGCGACCGTTGTCAGGCCGGCGCTGGCCGGGCTCGGCAGCACCCTGCCGCTGGTCGAAATCGACGACGGTCACGGCGCCGAAACAGCCGGCGGCATCGATTACGAGGCTTTTGTGGCGGAAGGCGATGCGGGCTTCGACTGGCACCGCCCCGCCGACGAATGGGCGGCGATTGCGCTCAATTACACATCGGGCACGACCGGCAACCCCAAGGGTGTGGTCTATCACCATCGCGGCGCGTTCTTGAACGCGCTCGGCAACGCGATCACCTTTGGCCTCGACCGCAATTCGGTCTATCTGTGGACCCTGCCGATGTTTCACTGCAACGGCTGGACCTATCCGTGGGCGGTGACCGCTGTTGCCGGGACCCATGTCTGCCTGCGCCGGGTCGAACCGGCGGCGATCTTTGCCGCGATCGCCGAGCATCATGTAACCCATCTCTGCGGCGCGCCGATTGTGCTGAATATGCTGATCCACGCACCTGACGCGGTGAAGCGCCGCTTTGACCACCGCGTTGAGGCGGCAACCGGCGGGGCGGCGCCGCCCTCGGCGGTGATCGAGGCGATGGAGCGGATCGGGTTTCGCGTGACCCACCTCTATGGGCTGACCGAAAGCTACGGCCCGTCGACGGTTTGCGCCTGGCAGGAGGATTGGAACGGCTTGCCGCTCGCCGAGCGCGCCGGCCGCATGGCGCGCCAGGGTGTGGCGAGCCTGACCCTCGGCGGGCAGCGGGTGGTCGACGCGGCCATGGCCGAAATCCCCGCCGATGGGGTGACGATCGGCGAACTCGTCCTGCG
>DATJLK010000190.1:0-17407 GCA_035509615.1 Allostellaceae bacterium
GCGGTGGCCGACGCGCTCGAAGCGACCGAGCTTTTTGGTGTCGAGATGGATCATCTCGCCCGGTTCCTGGCGTTCGTAGCGGTGCACCGGCGGGGCCGGTTCGAGATCGCGCATGCGGCTGAGGCCGAGGCGCTGCAGCACATCCCGGTCAAATATGCCCGCGACCAAGAGACCGGCATCATGGCGCTTACGAAGCTGGAGGCGCCAGAGGAACTCGACATCAACGATCCCAACCTTGAGGCCACCGGCGCGGTCCCATGTGCGGGTAACCCGCTTTCCGTATACGGCTTCGCCGAAGACGCGGGTCGTGGCAAGAAGGCCGAAAGCGACGCCCATCGCCGCTTCGAAATCCGCAAAACGCGGCGCGGCATGTCTTTTGTTCGCGCCGGTCGCGAGATCGAGACGGTCGACGTCTTTCCCAAATCGCTGAAAGACGAAGCCAAGGGCCTCGGTCACTGGCCGCTACTCCAATCCTATGCCTATCATTGGGGCGTCGAGGTTCTTTTCGACCCGCACCTCGATGAAATCTTCGGGATCACCAATGATAAGCAGACCGTGCGGCCCATCCAGGACCTCTGGCGAATTCTTGCGGCCGAGGGGATCGACGAGGCCTGGGTCGCGAGCAGGCGTGGCAACGCAAGGTTCGCAAGGACGAAAACGAGGCTCGGAAACGCGCGACGGCGCAGAAGAGCACCACGGCCACACCGGCGGAAAGCGCAGCTGCACGCGCGGATAGCATCGGCGGGCAACGACCCAAGATTGCCGATCGCGCCAAAAGCGCGGCGCGCGAAGCGTTCGACAGCGAAGCTGGACGACGCGCGAAGGTCGATCAGACTTCGATCGATCAAGCTCGTAGGGCGCTCGAAGAGGAGGCCAAGCGGCAACCGTACGTCATCGATTTCTACGACGAGCCCCGCGGCCCCTTCTACAAGCCCGAATGGCAGCACGGTACACGCGTGGCCGTTCTCATCAACCGGCAGCATCCTTTATTCGAGGCGCTCTACGGTCCCCTCCTAAAGTTGCCCAACGGCGGTCAGGCTAAGCAGGTCGTCGATGTTCTGCTGATCGCCCTGGCGCGAGCTGAGCTCGCCATCGACGACGATCAAGCCGCGCTTTGGTACGAGGCCCAGCGCGAACGCACGTGGAGCCCTTTCCTCGCCGACGAGTACAAGGTGCTTCAGCAAACGTTGACGCCGGCTGACGAGGAGGCTACCGCTGACGATGGCGCCGACGATCAATTGCAGGCTGCCGAGTAGGCAGGTGGGCGAGGACGCCACGGCGTCCTCGTTTCAACTAACCAGCATCCCATGGATCTGATACTGTCCGTCTAAAGCGTGCGTACCAGTTCGAGACCAGTGTAGGCGCGGCCAAGAGCCGCCATGTCCCCCGGACGCTGCATCGGCCTTCAAGCTGAACCGAAGGTCAATGCAGCCGAAGGAGGATTCGGTGAAGAACCGCGTCTTAGCACCAAATCTTAGCGACCTTATCTCATCACTCCTTTTTCGCCGGCCGTACAATCAGCAAGCATTGGTGATCCAAGCGCGTCGTTACGCTTTCCATCTTTGCAAGGAACATGCAAAAGATCTCGTGGACGACTTCGGCGAGGATATCTTAAACAGCCTTTGTCGAATTACTGGACGGCGGCGTAGCACCCCTCGCTCATAAAATGGGAACAGCCCTATTCGGGGCAGCGGTCAGGAATGCGATGCGCATCATCCGCGCTAGAGCGGTTCTCATCGGATGGAATCGATGGCTTCCCAGATGTGGGCTGGGTGGTGGAGAATGGGCCGACATCTGGGGGGATGTGGGATGACGCGACCGTATTCAGTGGATCTTCGCGAGCGGGTTGTTCGACAGATCGAAGCCGGGGAGAGTGTGCGCCGGGTGGCGTCAAGCTTTGCGGTCAGTCCGAGCTTTGTGGTCAAGCTGGTGCAGGCGTGGTGCCGCAGGGCGGCGATCGCCGTTCGGCGGCGATCGAGCGGCATCGCGAGTGGCTTTTGCAGCTGGTCGCCGAGACGCCCGATCTGACGCTGGAGGAGATCCGCGCCCGGCTCGGCGAGCGCGGGTTGCCGGCGGCGATCTCGACGATCTGGCGGTTCTTCGAGCGGCATGGCATCAGTTTTAAAAAAAACCGCGCACGCCGCCGAGCAGGCCCGCCCGGACGTCGCCGCCGCCCGGCAGGCTTGGCGGCAGAGCCAGAGCGGGCTTGATCCGGCCCGGCGCGTCTTCATCGACGAGACCGGGACCGCCACCAACATGGCCAGAACCCGCGGCCGCGAGCAACGCGGGGCGCGTCTGGTCAGCGCCATTCCGCACGGCCCTTGGAAGATCACCACCTTTGTCGCCAGCCTGCGGCGAGACGGGCTCAGTGCGCCCTTTGTCATCGACCGGCCGATCAACAGCCTGCCCTGCGAAGGCAGGGGGCGCCATCTTGCGGGCTTATGTCGAGCAGTGCCTGGTGCCCAGCCTGACGCCCGGCGACATCGTCGTGATGGACAATCTGTCGGCCGACAAAGTCCAGGGCATCAAAGAGGCGATCCGCGCCGCGGCGCCGAGCTGCTCTATCTGCCGCCCTATTCTCCCGATCTCAACCCGATCGAGATGCTCTTTGCCAAGCTCAAGGCGCTCTTGCGCAAGGCCGCCGAACGCGCGATCGCGGCACTGTGGGATCGAAGCGGCGACTTGCTCGACCAGTTCTCACCCGCCGAATGCCGCCACTACCTCGAACATGCCGGCTACGTCTGATAGGAAAATGCTCTATCCTCAGCTTGCGTCGCCAGCCGACAGACTGCTTCGAGCAGCCGAGGTTCCGCTCGATGCGTCGAGGCTTTTGACAGCTTGCGTCGACCGAGGCTGTCAGCGGCTTGCGCTTTGCAGAAGATATGGTGGAAACTCAGCCTCGATGGGCGGTGGGCGGTGGGCGAGAGAGCGTCGGGCGGTCAACGGGCCATCAGCACCGGCAGCTTCGTTTCCATGATGATGTGGCGGGTGGCGCCGCCAAAGATCATCTGGCGGATGCGGCTTTGCGTATAGGCGCCCTTGAACATCAGGTCGGCGCCGGCGGCGAGCGCTTCCTTGATATAGGATTCGCCTTGCTGCTTCTGGCGGCCGATGGCGGTGCGTAGACTGACGTCGATCCCATGGCGTTCGAGCGCATGAGCCAGTTCCTCGCCCTCCGGTCCCGGTTCGGGCATATGCTGGGGGGCGACCGCGACGACCACGACGTGACGGGCCCGTTGCAGCAGCGGCATGCCCAGCGCCACGGTCAACGCGGTTTCGGTGCTGCCGTTCCAGGCGATTGCAATGACCTCGCCCATCGTCGATGGTCCGTTTGGCGGGACCATCAATACCGGCCGCCCGCTCTCGAACAACGCGTCTTCAAGCGTCGCCTCGGCGATCGATGCCAGTTTTTCGGGCTGCTCGACCACGATCAGGTCATATACCCGTCCGATCAACCCGACGACCGCGTTCTGTCGACCGTCCTCTTCGCGCCAGGACGCGCTGGGGCCGTTGTGGCCGACGGGCGTGGTGCCGACCGGCACACCGTGTGCGCTCATAAAGTCGCCAAACAGCCGCCGCGCCTGATCGCGACGGTCGTGGCCCTCGCGCTCAAGGGTACGATCGACTTCGGACGAGATCGAAAACCCCATCTCACCGCCAAAGACAACGGCATATTCGGTGGTCAGGCTGTGCAGTCCGACGATATGGCTGTCAAAACGTTGCGCGATCTTCATTGAGGCTTCAAGCACCGGCGTCGCGTTCCCGTCGCCGACCACGGCCAATAGATTCTTCATGGTCCGATCCCTGTTGCGCGCAGCTCTCCCAGAACAGGGAGGCTTCGTTTAGCGATTTCTACACCATTGCCGGCGGGTTGACGAGAAACCGCGATCGCGGTTGAGGGGCCAAGCGAAATGTCTCATCATTGATGTCGGGAGCCGGGCGAATGATCAGATCCAAACGATTTTGCCGTTATCGGCAATCACCGGCCGGGTAGGTGTTGATGGCGGAGCAACCGCGAGGCCACCTTGCGCGCCAGGGCCTGCAGGTGCTGCTTCTGATGTCGTTCGCCGTGGCGGCAGTTGCCGCCAAAGCCCAGACCCCGCCGCCAGACAAGCTGCCACGGTTCGCCAGTCTGCGGTCTGACGACGTCAATCTGCGGGTCGGTCCGGGCGAGAATTACCCGATCGCATGGGTCTTCAAACGCAAGGACATGCCGGTCGAGATCATCGAGCAGTTTCAGAACTGGCTGCGGGTGCAGGATTGGCAGGGCGACAAGGGCTGGGTCCTCGATCGCATGGTCACCGCCAAGCGCGAGGTGGTGGTCAGCGGGACGACCCTTGGCCTGCGGAAAGCGCCGGACGCCGGCTCTCCGATTGTTGCGCGCGCCGAAACCGGGGTGATCGCCAAGCTGGTCGATTTGGAGGGGCCTTGGTGCCGGATCGAAGCCGGTGGCTACAGTGGCTGGGTGCGGCGAGAGGAGGTCTGGGGCGTCTTTCCTGATGAGACCTGGCAGTAGCGACACCAGCTGTGGGCTTTGGCGAGAACGGGTTCGCTGGCGTCGCCGGCCGCGCCGCTGCCGGCCGGACCGATTGGGCGTGAAGTAGGCCCTTGATTGTGGCAGGCTCCCGGAGTTCCGTCGTCGATACTGATTTCATTTGGCGTCATAGGAACCGACGGTGCCGCGATCCCGGCTTGTAGCAGAATCGGCAGTCTTCTGGGCGCGCTCGAGGCTTGAATCAGATTTCTGGTCCGGGCTGACGACCGCCTTTCGGTTCTCGACGATCCGGGACGGATGGCGAGTCATCCGAGAGCGGTGGCGCAGGCTTTGAACCTGGCCCGCCGACAACATCTGATGCGTCACCCTCACAAGGAGGAAAGAGCAATGCTGTTCAAATGCCTGCCGCCGGGCGCGCCGATCCCGGGCCGCTTTCCCGGGCCGGCACATGCCCGCGGCAAATGGTTCACGGTCGACATCCATTGTCATGTGCTGACCCCCAAGGCCGCCGAAATGGTCGCCGGCCATGAAGGTGCCACCCGTCATCCGCGTGAAATCTATGCCAACGAGCGCACCCGCGAGGTCAACCGCCAGCAGGCGGAACGCAACCGCATTCAGTTTACCTCGGTCGAAAAGCGGCTCGCCGACATGGATCTGATGGGGATCGACATCCAGGCGATCTCGCCATCGCCGAACCAGACTTATTACGGTGCCGATCCCGATCTCGGCATCGCCACGGCACGGGTCGTCAACGACAATCTTGCCGACATTGCGGCCCGCCACCCTGACCGTTTTGTGCCGCTCGGCACGGTGCCGTTCCAGGCGCCGGAGCTTGCCGTCGAGGAACTCGATCGGCTGCACAAATCGCTCGGCTTCCGCGGCATCGAGATCGCCACCAATGTCGGCGGCGAAGACCTGTCGAGCGAGCGTTTCCGCAAGATCTTCGCGCGCATCGAGGAACTCGGCCTGCTTGTCTTCATGCATCCGACGGGATTCCCGGACGCGCGCCGGTTTGGCGACCATTACCTCGTCAACGTGATCGGCAACCCGCTCGACACGACGGTTGCGGTGCATCATCTGATCTTTGGCGGCGTCCTCGACGAACTCCCCAATCTGAAGCTCGTGCTGTCCCATGGCGGCGGTTATCTGCCGGCCTATTCGGGCCGTATCGACCACGCCGCCTCGGCGCGCCCCGACGCTTGCGAGCAAATTCATCGCATGCCGACGACTTATTTAAAGCGGCTCTATTTCGACACGATCGTCTACACGCGCCATCAGCTCGAATATCTAGTTGGGCAATACGGCGCCGATCACGTGTTGATGGGCACCGACTATCCCGCTGATATGGGCGAGGTCGATCCGATCGGCTTTATCGAAAGTGCCAATGGCCTCGACGATGCCGAGCGTCGTGCGATCCTAGGCCGCAATGCGGCCCGTCTCCTCAACATCGAAATTCCCGGCGCACAGGCCTGATGGCGACCCGTGAGCGGCTTGTGCCGCCGTCCGGGCTCGATTAGAATAATTATAAACAGTTATTGCCAGGAGGCGGGCATGGGCACCTCGGGCTATTCGACCTACGATGACGCCCTCGATCGGACCGCGCCCTACGGCATCGCGCTCAAAAACGGCAACTTCAACCACGCACCAATGGTGGCCGAGACGTTGTGCGCCTTGGGGCATCCGGAGGCGGTGATGCCCTGGATCGATCGCTATTGCGAGCGAATGCAGCCCCGACCGGCGGCTGGCGCGCGCATTCGCAGCGATCGCTGGTCGGATGCGCTCGGCAAGCGCGAGCGCTTCAGCGATTGGGGCGCGTTTTTTCAGACCGAGCTTGAACGCGCACCATGGTCGACCGTGCTTGATTGCTGGGTAAGGCGCCTTGCCCCCGGATATTGTGCGGCGGCAACACATGGCGTGATCCGCCTCGGCCATGCGGTGCGCGGATTGGCCGACGCCGAGACCCCGAGCCGGCTGCGTGAGTTCGCCGAGGCGCTCGCCAGCTGGGCTGCGACTTGGGAGCAATTGCCGCAGGGCGGTACCCGGCCTGTCGAGACCTTGCCGCCGCGCGAGGCGATCACCCGAGTGCCGCTCGTGCCGCCCGAATTGCGGCGCCCTGGCAACATCATGGCGGCGCTCGGCGGCCTTGGCGATTTCCCGGAATTCCTCCCGGTCATCGGGTGGATTGACTACGACGGCCCGATAGCACCGCAAATCGTCGAACTGACCGAGTTGTTTGCGCGAGTCTATTTGGCCAACGCGCGCGACATCGCCACAGCGATCGCGTTCATCCACTCGGTTACCAGCACCGCCGCTCTTGGCAATATCGCACCCTACGTCAGCGCGGCGACGGCCCGCACTGCGCTGCGGTATGCGTGGCAGACCGGGTGCGGGCTCTACGCTTGCTATGGTGGCACCACCGCATTCAGCGCCGCGATCGCGCCAAGCGACAAGAATGAGCAACAGCTGATCGAGCAGGCGATTGCCAACGGCGACGAACACGTCATCAAATTCACCGAGGCATGTCTTAGCCGGCATGCAATGGCTCCTTCCGCGGCCTACCTTGCCGCCGCCGATCACGCTGCGACAACGGTGCGGCGACGTCGATCGGAGTGACCGCGCGGCCACGGTGCTAGGGGCTGACGGCCGAGCGGGCTTCGGCGAGAGGAGGGGTGCTGATGGACGCTGATTAGCCGAGCGATGGCGGCAGGGGGTTGGTGATGCTGCGCAGCGATTTCACCCGTTCAAGACGCGCCGCCTCCTGTGTGGCAACATAGTTGCGGTAGGCGGCGCGGTCGGAATCACCGATCGTCGCTTGGGTCGGGACAGCACACACTGTCGGGCAGCGCGTAACGCTCTTGGTCTGCAAATATTGGGCGATAGCCGCTTCGTAATCGGTCGGCGACATGGCCGGCGCTCCGGCTGTTGGGGGGTGAGCCCTTGATAGACCGATCTGGTTAACGAGACGTTTAGAAGAACATCACAAAAAAGCGGCCGATCCGCGGCGGGGACATGCCGCGCTATATGGCTTTTTTTGCCGGGTCCGACGATATAAGAAGACGGAGGCCAAAATCTTAGGACTAGCACCTTGGTCCAGCCGGACTACACGGTAAGGTTTTGGGGAGTGCGCGGCAGCATCGCCTGCCCGGGCCCCGACACCGTGCGTTACGGCGGCAATACCTCGTGCGTCGAGATGCGCTGCGGCGAGCGCCTCCTGGTGTTCGACGGCGGCACCGGTCTGCGACTGTTGGGCAACGAACTGATGTGCGCCGGCCAGCCGGTGGAATTGGACATCTTCTACAGCCACACCCATTTCGACCATATCTGCGGGCTGCCATTTTTCGCGCCCTGCTACGATTCCCGCAGCCGGATCCGCATTTGGGCGGGCCATCTCAACGGGCGCGGCATCGAAAGCGTCCTCAACAACATGATGATCGCGCCGCTGTTTCCGATCCCGATGGGGATTTTCACCGCCGAACTCGAATTCGTCGATTTTGCCGCCGGCAAACAGCTGACCCCGCACAAGGGAATACGGCTCGCAACCGGACCGCTGAACCATCCCAACGGCGCCACTGGCTATCGCGTCGAATTTGCCGGCAAAGTTGTCGCCTACATCACCGATACCGAGCATCGCCCAAACGGCCTCGATCGCAATGTCCTCGCGCTGATCAATCGCGCCGATCTTATGATTTACGACGCCACCTACACCGACGCCGAATTCCCGCAACACCGGGATTGGGGCCATTCAACGTGGCAGGAAGGGGTGAGGCTGGCTGATGCTGCGGGCGTGCGCACCCTGGTGATCTTTCACCACGACCCAGGCCATGACGACGCTTTTATGGATCGCGTGGCGACCGAGGCGGCGGTATCGCGGCCCGGCACGATTGTCGCCCGGGAGGGGCTCGTGCTGCGCCCGTGACGCGCGGGGTTTCTCGTCCGGAGCAAGATCAATGATAGGGATCGGCGGCGTCGCGCAGCCCGTCGCCAAAAAAATTGAATGCGAGCACGGCCAAAATCACGGTTGTCACCGGCGCCAGCAACCACGGATATAACGCCACGACGTTGATGTTCTGTGCGTCGCTCAATAATACGCCCCAGCTTGTCATCGGCGGCCGCACGCCGAGCCCGAGAAACGACAGGGCGGTCTCGCCGAGGATCATTCCAGGGATCATCAAGGTCGCAGAGGCGATCAGATGGCTGGAAAAGCTCGGCAGCAGGTGCCGCCCGATAATCCGTACCGGCCGTGCTCCCATCAGTACCGCGGCAGTGCAAAAATCCTCCTCGCGCAGGGCCAAGAGCTTTGAACGCACAGCGCGGGCAAGGTGGGTCCAATCGATCATGCCGAGGATCAGGGTGATCCCGAAATAGACCAGCAGCGGGCTCCAGCTGACCGGCAGGATCGCCGACAACGCCATCCACAGCGGCAGATGGGGAAACGACTGAATCACTTCCATCGCGCGCTGGATCAGGATGTCGGTCCAACCGCCGTAATAGCCGGCAATGCCGCCGATAACGATGCCGAGGGTCAGGCTGACGGCGACGCCGATAAGCCCGACCGTCAGCGAGACGCGCGCCCCGTAAATCATCCGCGACATCAGATCCCGGCCCAGCCGGTCGGTGCCGAGCAGAAACAGCTGCCCACCATTGGCGGGGCAGGCTAGATGCAGATTGCCCGGAAACAGATCCCAGAACTTGTATCCGTCGCCATGGCAGAAAAACCGGATCGGTTCGCGCTTGTTCGGGTCCGGGGTGTAGATCCGCTCCAGCAGCTTCATATCGAGATGATAGTCGAAGCCGAGGACATAGGGCGCCACCAGGCGGCCGTGGTAAAAGATGTGGACCGGTTGCGGCGGCGCGTAGATGAAATCGGTGTTGCGGGAATCGACCCCGTAGGGGGCGAGGAATTCACAGATCGTGACCCCGAGATACATTGCCAGCAGGATCCCGCCGGCGACCACGGCGACGCGGTGACGCTTTAGTTTCCACCACACCATGCGCCACTGCGAGGCGACGTAGAACCGCTCCTGCGCCGCAGTCATCCGCTCGACGGCATAGGGATCGTAAGGTGCGGCCGAGACGTAGTGGGGCAACGGTACAGCCTCGGCGGTGTCGTCGTTGCGGCTGTGCTGCGGCCCCGGAATGAAGGTCAGATCGCTCATTGGCGACGCCCCGCCTGCAGCCGAATGCGCGGATCGAGCAGCGCCAAAGCAAGATCCGAGACAAACACCCCGATCACCGTCAGAAACGCCATGAACATCAGGAACGAGCCGGCGAGATACATGTCCTGGCTGCGCAGCGAACTGAGCAACATCGGACCGGTGGTGGGCAGCGACAGGACCACCGAAACAATCGCCGCTCCGGAAATCACCTGCGGCAACAGCGATCCGATATCGGAGATGAACGGGTTGAGCGCCATGCGCAACGGGTATTTCATCAGCGCGCGAAACGGGTGCAGGCCTTTGGCGCGCGCCGTCACGAAATACTGTTTTTGCAGTTCGTCGAGCAGATTGGCGCGCAGTCGGCGGATCATTGCCGCGGTACCGGCCGAACCGATGACCACAACCGGGATCCAGATATGCTCGATCAGCGACAATACCTTGCCCCAGCTCCATGGCTGGTCCAGGTATTTCGGGTCCATCAGACCGCCGATCGATATGCCGAAATAGACATTCGCAAAATATAACAGTACCAGCGCCAACAGAAAGCTCGGCGTCGCGAGGCCAAGAAAGCCGAGCAGCGTCAGCAGGTGATCGCTGATGCTGTATTGATGGGTCGCCGAATATATTCCGATCGGAAATGCGACCAGGTAGGTAAAGATGATCGTGGTGATCGAAACCACGCCGGTCAATAACAGGCGATCGCCGACAACCTTGTTGACCGGCATGTCATAGGAGAACGAATAGCCCAAATTGCCATGGAGCAACCCGCCGGCCCAATACAAATATTGCTGCCACAACGGACGATCAAAGCCATACTGCTTTTCAAGAAACTCGATCTTGGCCAGGTCGGTTTTTTCGCCGGAGCCCTGAAGTTCGGCGATATACGTGGTAAAATAGTTGCCGGGAGGAAGGTTGATTATGGTAAAAATGACGATGCTGATCGCGACCAAAGTCGGGATCATGATCAGGATGCGGTGAACAATATAACTCAGCATCGGGCTAATCCCATTCCTCGCCGCAGCGAGTGACTAAACTTGTCGCGTGGCGCGGTCAACGGCGTTGCAGTCAACAAACCGGCGTCAAAAAAGGCTTCCCGCGGCCCGGGACTGGCCTGATCGGCGCGACGCTGACCTTCCCGCGCCGATGCCTTCGCGCCCGCGGCGAAGGGCGGGGGCGGCGTCCCCCCCCGAAAATGACAGCCGGCCCCTCGGTACCGCAGCACAATGCCATCATTCCATGAGGCCGCTATCACTGCCTCACGGGGTCGCTGTCGGCGCGCCGGTGACCGCCGAGGCCGATTTCGCCGGCGACACGGTTTCAAGCCAGAAGTGATCCGGCTTGTAGATCCCGAAAAAGGCTCCGGGATCCCAGTTGTAGATGCCCTTTTCCGGAACGTTGCGCAATTTGTCGCTGATGACGACGGGTTGCAGCACCCCGCCGATGGTGCCGATCGAGAACACCTCGTCGGCCCAGACTTTCAGGATCTGATGCCAGACGTTTTGCTGCGCCTCCTCTGACGCGGTACCGAGCCACTGACGAAACAGATCGCGGAGCTTGACCGCCGAGGGTAGATCGGGTGCTTCACCCGCCTGACCCTTGGTCTCGTAATACTGTCCCCATTTCGGCCATTCGAGTTCCTCCTGGCTGGTGGGGGCAAATTCCCACGGCGAAGATGCCGAATTGGCGAGACCATTCTCGATCCCTTTGTCGAGCGACATCAGCGCCTCGCCGGAAAATACCCGACGCCGAAACAGTGTCAGTTGCGCCGGCTTGGCGAAAAGCCTGATCCCGATATGGCGCCACGAATCGCGGATCAGTTCGAGAACATCGGGTTCTTCGGGGAGTTCGCCAGAATATTCGACGATGATCTCGATCGGGCGGCCATCCGAAAGCAACCTGACATTGTCGCTGCCGCGCTGAGTCAACCCGATCAGGTCGAGCAGCCGGTTGGCTTCACCCAGATCATATTGCGCCCAGGCCTGGCGATAGGCCGGTTCATAGAGCGGGCTCTGCGGGAGAACCGTATTCTGCCCCTCAATCGCCAGGCCGAAATAGAGCACCTCGTTGAGTTCATGCCGGTTGACCGCCAGCGACAGCGCACGGCGAAAGCGCAAATCGCGCATCAGCTCGCGCCATACCGGGTCGCTGACATTGAGATTGGGGTAAAGCGCAAATTCGCTGCCCGGGCCGGTCCGCCACAACCGCACATTGTAGTGATTGCGGTCTTCTCCTTGCCGCAAAAACGTATAATCGTCAAAGCTCAGATAGCGGGCCTGCAGATCGCTCTCTCCAGCCGCGGTCTTGGCCGAGATGATCCGCGAGTCGGCAAGCGACATGATCACCCGATCGATATAAGGCAGTTGGTTGCCGGCTTTGTCGACGCGATAGTAATAAGGGTTGCGTTCGAAAATATAGCGTTCAGCGGGTGGTTTGGTTTTTAAGATCCAGGGTTCTAAACTCGGCAGATCCGGGTTGTCGTTCTTGTACATGGTGTCGTGACGGTAGTGCAGTGCGGCCCAGTTCCGGACTCCAGCCTGTTTGACGAGAGCCTTCAGCTGGGCCTTGCTGGCAAATTTGGCGTGAAACTGCTTGAGATAATGCGCCGGGCAATAAATAAATAACGGGTCGGGACCGGCAATTTCGGGTAGAAAGACCGGGTTCGGCCGCGACCAGCTGTAGCGCACCGTGGTTTCGTCGAGGACCTCGAATTTTGGCTTTTCGCCGGCGGGCAGCAGATCGACCGGCAAGCCGCCAGGCGTGAGCTGGTGATTGCTCGCGACATCCTCGAACCAGTAGCGAAAATCCTCGGCGGTGAATGGCTGGCCGTCGGACCATTTCATTCCCTTGCGCAAATGCAGGGTGAAGACGCGACCGTCCTCGACGTCGATGGCTTTGAGGATGTCCGGCGCGAATTTCAGTTCCGGGGTCAGGCAGACCAGGCGGGCATAGCCGTAGACCACCATCATGCGGGTGTCTTTGGGGGTCGCCATCAGGATGTTCAAGTCGCCGCCAGGCCGCCCCGTCGAATCGACCAGGGCCGGCTCGGCCGGGGCGCGATCGTCGATTTTGGGCAGATCTCCAGCGTTGACTTTGCTGGCAAAAAAGGGGTTCTCGAAAAATCCGGCCCAGGCGGCCGGGGGCGATGACAGCATTCCGGAAATCAGCAACGCCTGGTTGAGCAAGCTCCGGCGCGTCAGCCCGCTTTGGCGCCGGTAGGGGTCCGGTTCATCCATTGTCGCTGCTCCGCGGTTACGCGCGAGCCAGACCGCCCGTGCGTACCGGTGCCGGCATCGATCGCGCCTCGACGATATGGCCTGGCGCCACCTCGAACAATCCCAACGGTCTGGCCCGCTCGCGGCGGAACGGTTCGGGCCATGCCGCGGGATCGGAGGCGCGGTCCTCCATCAGCTGGCCAAAATCGAGCGGCTGCGCCAGATCGGGCGTCGGTACCGCCGCCAGCAAAGCTCGTGTGTAGGGATGCACCGGTCCGCGGAACAGGGTCGCCTTGTCGGCAATCTCGACAATGCGGCCGGCGCACATCACGGCGATGCGATCGGCAATGTAGTCGACGACCGCCAAATTGTGCGAAATGAACAGATAGGTCAGCCCGAGCTTCTGCTTCAGGTCCATCAGCAGATTGAGGATCTGGGCCTGGATCGAGACATCGAGCGCCGAAGTCGGCTCGTCGCAGATAACCAGATCAGGGCGCAGCGCCAGAGCGCGGGCAATGCCGATGCGCTGCCGCTGACCGCCCGAAAAACTGTGGGGGTAGCGCCGCAGGTGATGGCGGTCGAGCCCGACAAGATCGACCAGTTCCTCGACCATCTCGCGGCGCGAGCGCTGGACGCCGATGCCGTGGATGGCGAGCGGTTCCTCGATGATGTCGAATACGGTCATGCGCGGGTTCAGCGACCCGAACGGGTCCTGAAAGATGAATTGGACCTGGCGCCGAAACCGCTTTAGCGGCTCGCCATCGAGCGCCAAGACGTCGATCGGCTTGCCGTGATCGTTGAAGGTGATCGAGCCGGCGTCGGCGGTGACCGCGCGCAGCAGCACCTTGCTCAGCGTGGTCTTGCCACAGCCGCTCTCTCCGACAAGACCGAGGCATTCGCCGCGCTCGATCTTCAGGCTCACATCGTCGACCGCCATGACCCGCGCCGCTTCGCGCGCATCGCCAAACAGCCCGGCTTTGCGGATCGTAAAGCCCTTGCGCAACCCGACGCATTCGAGCAGCGGGCCGGAAGGCCCGGGCGGCCACTGCGTTCTCGCCGCCATCAGATGCGGTGCCTCGCCCGAGGCGATCTCACGGATCGGCACCAGCCGTTCGCCCGACTTCATGTCAAAGCGCGGCACCGCGCGCAGCAGGGCGCGCAGATAAGGATGCTCCGAGTGGCGGAAAATGTCCTCGACGGTGCCGCTTTCCACGACTTCGCCGCGATACATGACGACGACCTCTTCGGCGACATTGGCGACGACCCCGAGGTCATGGGTAATCAGCAGCACCGCCATGCCCAACTCATGCTGCAGTTCGAGCACGAGTTTCAGAATTTGCGCTTGGATGGTCACGTCGAGAGCCGTCGTCGGCTCGTCGGCGATCAACAGCGCCGGACGGCAAACCAGGGCCATGGCGATCATCGCCCGCTGCCGCAAGCCGCCCGACAATTCGAACGGATAGCTTTTGAGCGCCCGCGACGGATCGGGAAAACCAACCAGACGCAGGGTCTCACATGTCAGCTCGGCAGCTTCGCCGGATGCGACTTTGCGGTGCAGCCGCAAGGCCTCGCCGACCTGATTGCCGACCGTGTGCAGCGGCGACAGCGAGGTCATCGGCTCTTGAAAGACGATCGATATGCGACCGCCGCGGATCGCCCGCATCTGAGCGCTGTTGGCCGGTAACCGGGCGAGGTCGATCGCGGTGCCGTTGCCACGCGGATCGTTGAACAGGATCGCGCCTTGGGTGATCTCGCCGCTGCGCGGCAGGATGCGCATGATCGCCTGGCTGACAACCGACTTACCCGAGCCGGATTCGCCGACCAACGCGACCGTCGAGCGCGGCCGCACCCGGAACGAGGCCCCCCTGACCGCGCGGATGTAACCGCCCGGTGCGGCAAACCGCACATGGAGATCGCGGACCTTGAGCAGTTCGCTCATGCCCGGCCTTCCGCCAGGATTATGCCGCCGCCGAAAGTGGCAGGTCTGATCCCGAGCGCTTCGAGATTGGCGGCGGTTGCGGCACTGATTTCGACACCACCCGCCGCCGCGGCGTATGCCGAGCGCTCGACCAGTTGATCGAAGCCGTCGACCCGGCTGTCGAGCCGGATCGACGCCGCGCCGGCGCGCAGATCCAGCTGCATCCAGCCGTCACGGCGATCGCGCCGGGTCGAGTAATAGGTGAGCCTGATGCGGTCGAGTTCGGCCCAGCGCAGCGTGGCCGACAACGGCCCCGTCGCCCTCAGCCCGGTCTCGCTGGCCTCCAGCCGTGTTGCATGGCGCAACGCGGTGCGCATCCCAAACATCAGAAAAAGTGCTGCAAGACCGGCGAATATCACGGTGGCAACCGGTCCGAGCGGGACGCAGAGCAGGATCGCCACAGCCGGGACAAACCCGGCTGCGGCGCGTAGATAATCGCCGATCATCGCCGAATGCGGGTAAGCGTGGCAGCTCATGCTTGTCCCCCGGCCGGCCGGATGGCAGCGCCGGGCGCGAAAACTGCTTCGGCATCGAGCCACTGCACCGCCCGATGACCACGCGTCACGGCGATCAATTCGCCGAGAAAGGCTTCGGTCGCTCGATCCTGGACGAGATGATGGGTCAATATCCCGGTCGGCTCGTCGGGGTCGGCATCGCCCTGGCGGCGTGCCCGCAGATGGGTGACAAGCCCGCCGAGTGCCAGGGTTTCACCGACAAATCCGCGGTCGCCGCGCCAGCCGACAAGGTCGACGTGAACGTTGGCCTCCAGGACATCCGGCATTGGACAGGCCGCTTTGCGTGGTTTGATTCGTGAAATTGCATGAATTCCGGCCTCGGCCAGCAGAGGCAGAAACATCCGATCAACACGGTTCCAGGGCGGCACCAGCACGGCCAGCGCGCGAGACCCGAACATCGCTGCCAGCCGCTCCCGCCCCGCCGAAAGATCACGCGCAACCTGGTCTCGCGGACGGGTATCGGGAAATTCGCTCTTCTTTCCGCCCGGTTCGTGATCAGTGTGGCGCCATCCGTGCTGCAGAACCCGCATCGCGGGCGGTGCCCCCTGTTCGAGCCAGCCGGCGAGCGCCGGCTCCGCGGCGGCGGGAATGACTGCGAGCGCCACCGGAACCTCGCCGGCGACGCGCGCCAGCCGGTCGAGTTGGCGGCAAGGCGTCACCGCATCGTCGTCACGCCACCACAGCGTCGCCATCCTCCCTTCGGTTCCCCAGCGGTTCAACTCGTCCAGGAGATCGCGCCATTGGACAGACGCGGCCGCAGGGTTGTCGAGCGTAGTTATCACTTGCCGAACCTTTAGTCACCGGTCGGCATGTTGAATTTTGTGAAAATATCGGGATCGCCCGGGTTGGCAATCATTGCGCCGATGATCAGCGCTGACCGGCGCGCACCGGCCGTGTCGATCCTGAGCGCGGCCGGACGTTGTTGCGCCGCCCGCTCGATGGCGTCGCCCAACCGCTCTGGCGACAGCGCCCCGGCCGGAACAATCTCGACGATACCGGCGGCTGCCAGCCGCTCGGCGCGTACGCTCTGCTCGGTCTCGCTCATTTCGGCGAACGGCACCAGTACCGCCGGGGTGCGGGCGGCGATGATGTCGAGCACGGTATTGTAGCCGGCCTGGCTGACCGAAACCCGGCAGCGCCGCAAGATTTGCGAAAAATCGCTGCGGTAGCGCTCGACAGTGACGCCAGCCGGCAATTCCACCGTCAAGGCGGCAAATTCATCCGGCGGGAGGTTGGGGCCGGCAAGCAGGCGCCAGCCGCTATCGGCCAGGCAACCCCGACGCCGTGCGCCCAGCGCGGCGCGCAACAGCGCCCCGCCGACCGCTCCGCCTCCGGCCGAAACCACGACCTCGCCCGCACCCGCCGTGCCGCTGCCGTCGAGCGGCGGTACGGGTGCGGTAACATAACCGGTATACACCAGCCGGTCGGCGATCTCCGACATGCACGGAAAGCTCGCCTCGAGCCCGATAAGACGCGGGTCGCCGTGGACCAGGACCGCATCGAAATCGGCGCGGACACGCTCGATGATCTCACGCTGCCGGTCTTCCCTTTGCGGGGCGACGACGATGTCGCGCAATGAACATGCCACCAGCGAGCGGGGACTCCGTCCCTGCGCCGCGGCAACCAGCGGCTCCAGTTCGTGGCGAAAAGCGCGCCGGCCGAATGGATAGGCCTCGATCACCACGGCATCGGGCTGGGCCTCGGCAAAGGCCGCGAGCAGCGTCTCGCGGCGCGCCGACCACAGCGCCTCGTCGGGCGGCCGCCCATTGCTGGCGATCAGATTTCTGAAGCTGGCGTCGCTGGCCCGGATCGGGGCCAGCTGGACGACACGCCGCGCCGCGCTGCGGGCGAGTTCGGGCAGCGGGTCGCCACCGGTGACCAGGGTGACGGCGAGGCCGTCGCGCGCCATGGCGTCGGTCAGATAGAGGGCGCGCCGCAGATGTCCGATCCCGAGCAGATGCTGAACATAGAACAGCACCGAGCGGGTCATCGGGCTTCGCCTGGCAATTTCGATCTGGGCGGCATTGATCTAGGCGGCATCGATCTGGGCG
>DATJLK010000191.1:0-29067 GCA_035509615.1 Allostellaceae bacterium
TATATCGCCGGTGTCGGAGACCGCGCGGATGGTCCAAGGATGGATCGAAGCCTATGGTTGGGTCGAGCCCACAATCTGCGTCGTGGCCGAGGCGGCGCTTGATCGACTGCCGGATGCGGCGCGCAGATCCTATGTGCATGCCTCTTCCGGGTTTGCCGGGTTTGCCCGTGGTGGATTCTCCATGGCCGACTTGGAGCGGTTTTCGACCGAGATGAGTGGGATTCTAGGTGAGCGTCGCTGGAACGAATGGGGTAGCGAACAGATTGCGTCCAATTACATGTTGGCGAATTCGCCAGATGCGACTGTGCTGCCCTTCCCGAAATATGCGTGCTTCGAGCCGCATCTAGTACCGGGAGATTACGCGCTACTGCATTTCATCGGATCATATCGCTATAACGACGGGGTCTATCGGCAACGTGCGGCTCAATTCATTTCATGTTATGGCCGCGCTCTGGTGCCGCCGGCTGACCTTGAACCAGCTGACGGGGCTGCGCGATCGCCGAGTCTCTAATGCGGCATCCCGACGCAGCCCTTCGCCAGCATTCGCCACTCTTGTGACGGTATCAGGATGGGTATGACGTGGCCGTTATCCCTGTCACATTGATTTTATGGGTTAAATTTATCTATTTGGCGGATGGGGTGGGATTCGAACCCACGGTGAGCTTGCACCCACGCCGGTTTTCAAGACCGGTGCCTTAAACCACTCGGCCACCCATCCAGGCTAATGAATTCAGTCGGTAGAATTCATCCGTTGTGAGAATAACCCGGCAATTTTGCCAGCTTTGGACCCGATTTGACCCCGAAGCTCGATAGCACAGATTTCGGACCCGTTCACGACCGTTCTATCCGAGCAGGCTGTTGGAAATTATACTGATCACATCTGCCGCGCTGACGTCGGTCTTCTTGGTCTGGTGGACATGGATGCAAAGCAACACCGCAGGATCGTCTCCATCGGGCGGCTACAACATCGGGCGGCTAGAACATCGGGCGGCTACAACTGCGGCCGGTACGCCGGCATCAAGAAGCAAGGTTGCGCGTGTCCGACGAAGATCATGAACTCGGAGTGTCGGGAAACCCAGCGTCGGCGTCCGGCGGGTGAATTCGCGCGTGAAGCTGCGTGCTTCTCGTGGCCGGGTGACATCGAATTCTCGCGCTGGTGATGGACAGATCGGCGCATCCCCAGTCACCGCGTATTGCCTGTCAGCTTGACGATCGTCTAACCCAGGTTGTCGCAGCGCGGGCTTTGCCGGGACATAGCCGGGCTTACGGCATGCCCTTTCAGCGTTCCGAGGCGGTGCTATTTTTCCGCTCCGTCATGGATTTGCGCGACGATCTCGAAGGAGCGCTTGCGTTTGGCGTGATCGAAGATATTGGCGGTGATCATCAGCTCGTCGGCGCCGGTGCGCGCGACGAAATCGTCGAGGCCGCGGCGTACCCCATCGGGGCCGCCGACCACGGCACAGGACAGTCCGTCCTCCAGGATGGCGCGGGCATAGGGATCGAGCCGCGCCTCGAAATCCTCGACCGGCGGCGGCACCCGGCCGCGACGCCCGATCCGGTTGTTGAGCATCGACTGCTGCAATGACGAGAACAAAAACCGCGCCTCGCGCTCGGTCTCGGCGGCGACCACGGTCAGCCCGAGCATGACATGCGGCACCAATAGCCGCGCCGATGGGCGGAACCGCTCGCGGTAGATCGAGATCGCCTGCATCATCATCGCCGGTGCGAAATGCGAGGCGAAGGCGAACGGCAGCCCGAGATACGCCGCCAGTTGGGCACCATAGGTGCTCGAGCCGAGAATCCAGACCGGCACGTCAAGCCCGGCGCCGGGGATCGCCTGCAAGGCCTGGCCGGGCTCAGCCGGGCGGAAATACGCCATCAATTCGACAACGTCCTGCGGAAACTGGTCGACATCGGCGGCAAGGTTGCGGCGGACGGCGCGAGCGGTGAGCTGGTCCGATCCCGGGGCGCGGCCGAGACCCAGTTCGACCCGCCCCGGGTGCAATGCAGCAAGCGTGCCGAATTGCTCGGCGATCAACAGCGGCGCGTGGTTGGGCAGCATGATGCCGCCGGACCCGATCCGGATATGGTCGGTGCCGGCCGCGACATGGGCGAGCGCGACCGCGGTCGCGGCACTGGCGATGCCGGGCAGGTTGTGGTGTTCGGCCATCCAGAACCGGCGATAGCCGAGCGCCTCGACATGCCGCGCCAGATCGAGCGAATTGCGCAGCGCCTGTCCGGCGTCGCTGCCCTCGACGATCGGCGACAGATCAAGAACCGACAGCGGAACCATCAAAGGAGAATGCCACCGGCCTCAGCCAACGAAAAGCCGCTTCCGCTCACCGCGGGTCGAGCCGGCCACCATCATCCCATTCCTATATCGGGCCGTGACCAATATCGGGCGGTGGCGGGAGCGCCCTCGCGATGGGCGGCGGCCATGATGCTGGCGCGGGTGACCGGGAAGCCCGCCTTAGAGCCGTCATTCGGCCTCTGGCGAGAACAAATCAGGGGTATCAGGGTTGACTGATTGGTCTGCAAGCTCCGACAAGGTGTGAAATCCATCCGCGAACTCCCGTCGCCCATGGCTCGTGCCGCAATCCCGGCGGCAAGAATGCTGCCCGGATGCCGCATGCCACGCGAAACTCGCTGGCTCGCCTGCCTCCCTTTTAGCCCGCCTCCCTTGGCCCGCCCTCCGGACAAGCGTTACGCGGCCTGAGCGCCGATCGCCGACCGGTGGCGGGCGAGAACGATCTTTTGCGCCGAACGGCCAAAGAAATGGTGACCGGAGCCGCCCTCGGCAAGGAGATCGAGAAACGCATCAGGCGCGGTGATCCGCACGCAGCCGAGGATGTCGGCGCCGCGCGCCAGAAACGCGTCGGGCAGCATACCGACGGTCGGCCCGACGATCGTGATGCGGGCTTCGGGACGAGCCAGCGCCAGGAGATCCTCAAGCGTGGCGTTGACCAAAGTCGACCCGGTGATCAGCAGCACATCGGCGTGCGGGACAATATCCGGCGCCGCTTCAGCCGGGCGAAAAAACGGCAGCTCGTCGGCCTTCAGCGTTGCCGGGTCCTGTTCCAGCACGAGAAAGGATTGGCGGCGCCGCTTCAATTCCTTCAGAAACGGGACGAACGCGCCGACCACCACGACTTGATCACCATCGTGGATTTCGGTTGCATCAAAGGCGTCGACATTCTGCCGCAGTTCGACCAGCGGATGCGGCCGGCGCCGCCAACAGTGCTCGGCGAGCGCGTTGACGGTGGCGATGCCAACGGCCCGGCGGATTCCGTGACCTGAGAGCGCCTCACGCGCGAGATCGGCAGCCCGGCGGCCGCGCAACTTCCCCGGAAACGGCATTGCCATCGCCGAACTCGGGCAGCAAACCGCCTCCGGGATCGTCTTGATCGGCGTCGCGCAGGCGCCGGCGATGCCGTTATCGAGCTTGACGCCGGTGAAGAACAATCCGACGACGACCCGTTCGATCGTGATGTCGTCGAGATCGGGGCCGAGCATCGTACCGATTGCCGCGATCGTTTCGCTCAAAATCGAATTGGTCTTTGCCTTTGTCATTTCGCCTCGCTCGACAGCGGGTTCCGAAATCATGATATCTGCCTAGGTATACCGACACGCTGCGCATGGCAGCAGTCGAAAGCCGCCACCCCAACGATGGATCAGCATACGATGAAACTCAGCGCCCGCAATCAGCTCAGAGGCAAGATCGTTGCCGTCACCAAAGGTCAGACGACGGCGCATGTCCGCATCGATATCGGCGGCGGAGTTGTCGTGACCTCGTCGATCACCAACGAGGCGGTCGACGAACTTGGCCTCAAAACCGGCGATGAAGCCTATGCCGTCATCAAGGCGTCGGATGTGATGGTTGCCAAGTAGGCCCGTTCGCGCGATTGCGCGCGGCCTCCGTTGCGATGGGAGCGGCGTCGCCGGCCGGCTCTGTGGTAGAGCATCGCGTCCATCTGTTCCGGTCGACAAGAGGGTCGCCCCGTGGTCTACCTGCCCCCTGTTTTTACCGAGACGCGGCCCGAAATCCTGATTGCGCATCTCGAGCGCTACGATTTTGCGATGCTGGTCAGCGATCGCGGACAGGGATTGGTGGCAAGTCATGTCCCGTTTCTGGTCGAGCGCCAGGGCGACGAACTGCACCTCCTGGGCCATCTCGCGCGGCCGAACCCGCAGGTTGCGGATTTGTCAGGGGGCGGCGAGGTGCTTGCCATCTTCAGCGGGCCGCACGCCTATGTTTCGCCGCGCTGGTATGCCAGTGGCCCCGCGGTCCCGACTTGGAATTACGCCGCGGTCCATGCCTATGGCATCGCGCGGCTGA
The DNA here is from genome assembly GCA_035509615.1 of Allostellaceae bacterium. Lineage (GTDB taxonomy): Bacteria > Pseudomonadota > Alphaproteobacteria > ATCC43930 > CGMCC-115725 > AP-15. The sequence continues at coordinate 4,337 of DATJLK010000191.1, forward strand.
TCGATGACACCGAGTGGCTGCGTGACTTTCTGCGCCGACTGGTGCAGCGTCACGAGACCGGTAGTGAGACGCCGTGGCGGCTCGAAGACCAGCCCGAGGCCTACATATCGGGCATGCTGAAGGGCATTGTCGGTTTTGATATCGGCGTCACCCGCCTTGAGGGCAAGTTCAAGCTGAGCCAGAACCGACCGACGGCCGACCGTCCGCGGATCATTGCGGCGCTCGAGGCCGACCGCGGCGCGCAGGCCGCAGAAATCGCCCAGCTAATGCGCGAACGCGAGCCAAGTTAATACCAAGACGCTTCGGACGGGCAGGGGACCCAGCCCAACGGAGCCCCGCCCAGGGGGGAGCCCGCCTAAGCCGCATGTCACTGAATTGGGCGGCGCTCGCCGGTCGCCAGGCGGGGCGTTGCCTGCGCTCATTGGCATTCGCGCTGCGGTATTGCCCGCCGGTCAATCGACCCCGTCGCGGGCGAGCGCCTCAACCGCGTCGACATCGGGACAGGCCAGCACTGCCTGCGCCACCCGCCGGCTGAAACCGGCACGCGCGAAAGCCGCAAGCTCGCGCATCGGATCACGGCCGACCGTCCGATAGGGGCCGAGCCGGCGGCGGCGGGCAAAGGCGCAGGCGGCGGCAAGATCAGGGTTGGCCGCGCCCGATCGCAGCGTGGCAAGTGCGTCGGCGGCAACGGCGCCGGGAATGCCCTTGGCGGCGAGCCGGGCGCGAATTTTTGCGAGCGACTCGCCGCGTCGATGAAGCGACTGCGACCGTTGCGCGGCATAGGCTTCGTCATTGAGCAGGCCCGCGCGGCAGTGGCGCTCGACCACCGCATCGATCAATGGCGCTGCCCGCTGCAGGGCTGCCAGATCATCCCGCGAGCGCCGGCGAACGCGCCGCCGCAGCACGCGCCTCAGATTTTCCGTCGAGCTCGCATACCGGCCGAGATAGCCCAACGCCCAGCGTTCGATCAGTTCAAGACTGATGTCGCCTTCATCCACCTTTGTCGCCCTGTTCAACCTGCGATCGGCTATGGTCGCGGCACGGGTCCATGTCAATAGCACGGGAACAACAGCGCGGATGGCGACCGGCGACCTTTCACCTTCCGGCGAGTCTGTCGGGGACATGCGTCGGCGCTGCGCCGTCGCCGGACAGGGCGGCTGCGCGCGATGAGCGAATGCGCGCGTTCGGTCAGCCCGCCGCAGCCGCGGCGGGCGATCGTCATCGCGCTGATCGTCGGCTGCGTGTTTTTCATGGAAGGGCTCGATTCGACGATGGTCGCGGTATCGATCCCGGCGATGGCCAGGAGCCTCGGGCAGAACCCGCTGCGGCTCAATCTCGTGATCGCGACCTATCTGTTGAGCCTCGCCGTGTTCATCCCGGTCAGCGGCTGGATTGCCGATCGCCTCGGCACCCGCATCGTTTTTTGCTCGGCGATCGCGATCTTCACGACCGGATCAGCATTGTGCGGTCTTGCCCCCAGCCTGCCCGTGCTGTTGGCGATGCGGGTGATCCAGGGCTTTGGCGGCGCGATGATGACGCCGGTCGGACGCCTCATTCTGCTGCGCAGCTTTCCGCGCTCGGACCTCGTCTCGGCGATGAACTGGATGACGATCCCGGCGATGATCGGGCCGACCGCCGGTCCGATCGTCGGCGGCTTTGTGACCAGCTGGTTTTCGTGGCGCGCGATCTTCTTTCTGAACCTGCCGATCGGGTTGCTGGGTCTGGTTCTGGCGTTGCGCCTGTTCGAGAATTTCCGCGCGCCCGCACCGGTCCGGTTCGACATCCGCGGCTTTCTGATTTGCGGAGCCGGCTTGGCTTTGCTGGAGGTGGCGATCGAGAATCTCGGCCGGCCGATCATTCCCGGCGCGCTTGGCGCGGCGTTTTTTCCGGCCGCTCTGATGATGCTGGCACTTTACGGCTGGCATGCCCGGCGCTGCCAAGACCCGGTGCTCGATCTCGGCTTGTTGCACATCCGCACCTTCCGCATCGGCACGCTGACCGGCGGTTTTTGCCGCATCGGCCTCGACGCGGTACCCTTCCTGCTGCCGCTGCTGTTTCAGCTCGGCTTCGGCTTGAGTGCAGTCCAGTCAGGGTTGTTGACCTTTTCGTCGAGTGTCGGAGCGATGGCTGTGCGTACTCTCGCCGGCCCGCTGCTGCGTCTCTTTGGTTTCCGCCGTTTGCTGGCCGGCACCGCCTCGATTGCGGCGGCGGTGACCGCGGCTTGCGGATTGCTGCGGGCCGACACGCCGGTGTGGCTGATAGTGGCGCTGGTGCTGCTGTCGGGCTGCGTGCGCAGCGTGCAATACTTGGCGCTCAACACCGTCAGCTATGCCGATATGCCGGCCACTTTGTTGAGCAAGGGCACCAGCGTTGCCGGGGTTGCCCAGCAGGTCGCGCGCGGTTTTGGCGTCGCTGTCGCGGCGGCGCTGCTGGCGGTAATTGCCGGTCCGACAAGGGTGACGGTGGCGGATTTTCGGCTGGCGTTTTTTCTGGTTGGGCTGATCCCGCTCGTAGCCGCCTTTGGCTTTCTCCGGCTGACGCCGAGCGACGGCGCCACGGTCAGCGGGCACATCCGCCCGCAGCGCCGCGCCAAAGCCGCGTGACATCAGCGACAACGCACTGCGGTTAGCGAGCACGAACTGCTGGGAGAGGAACCGAAACCTGCGGCCGACCCTGCCGGCGGCACGGCACAGCCGGCGCGGCCGGTCAACACCGGGCCTAAGTTTCGAGCGGCTCGGGTTCTTCGCCCTCGAGCGCTGCAATCTGGTCCGCCGGCATGCGGGCGCGGGCGCGGCGGACAGCGTCTTCAAGCTCGTCGAGCGTGCACAAGCCGAGGGCCACCGGATGGCGCGGCTTGATATTCGGACTGTTCCAATGGGTGCGATCGCGCACTGCGGCGATCGTCGGCTTGGTCGTGCCGATCAATTTCGAGATCTGCGCGTCCGACAATTCCGGATGGCTCTTCAGCAGGAAAGCAATCGCGTCGGGCTTGTCCTGACGCTTGGCGATCGGCGTATAGCGCGGCCCCTTGTGTTTGATCAGCTGGGGCGGCATCGCCTGGGTCGACAGTTTGAGCCGGGCTTCGGGATCGGCCTGGCAGCGGGCGATTTCCTCGGCGGTGGTCTGACCGTTCGCGACGGGATCGAGGCCCTGCATCTGGTTGGCTACCTCGCCATCGGCGATCGCCTGAATTTCGAGCGGATGCAGACCGCAAAAATCGGCGATCTGCTCGAAGGTGAGGGCAGTGTTTTCCACCAGCCAGACGGCGGTGGCCTTGGGCATCAACGGTGCAGACATGACCAAATCCCGATTTCGGCTGCGCCGAGGGCGCTCGCAGCGGCGCGACACAGCGCACATGATGTTAAGCGATATATAATCCCCGGCGTCGACCGAAGGAAGACGACGACCGGGGATTGGCGAATGCCAAGGATCGGCAAATGCCGAGGAAGGACAAAATGATTGACGAGACCGAACTCGAACCGCGACGCAAGCCGGCTGCTCCGAAGGATTTGAGCCTGATGGGCGTCGCCGAACTCGAAGCCTATATCGCCCAGCTCGAAGCCGAAATCACCCGGACGCGAGCGGAAATCGCGGCGAAGCTCGGGCAGCGGCGCGGCGCCGAGGCGTTGTTCAGGCGCTAGCGCTGCGAGCGCCGCTGCGCCGTCATTCGGGCGGCGTCCTAGCGCTAAATTCAGCGGCGCAAAAGGTGCCGCCCTGGTAGCGCTCTGCGATCGCGTCGGGGCTTGGCGGCTCGGCGGCCACCACCGCTTCGGCATAAGGTTCGGAATCGTCCTGCGGCCGATAACCCAAGCGAAAAGCATTGGAATTGTCGTACCAGGAACGACGGTTGTTTGAGACGCCGTAAACGATTTCGTAACGAATATCGGGATGCTCCAGACCAATGCGCACCAGCTGAGTGAGATCGCGCTGACTGACCCAGATCGACAATCGCCGCTTGTCGATCGGCTTTGTCCCGAAATTGCCGATCCGCACGCATAAAAAGCCGATCCCGTGCTTGTCGGCATAGAGGCTGGCGAGCGCCTCGGAAAACGCCTTGCTGACGCCATAGCGGCTGTCCGGCCGCGGCACGACACGGTGGTCGATCGTCTGCGCGCGCGGATAGAACCCGACCGCGTGATTGCTGGTCGCCATGACGATGCGCTGGACGCCCGCCGCCCGCGCCGCCTCAAAGACATTGTAGACGCCGACGATGTTCGCCTGCAGGATCACCGGCCACTCCGCCTCGCCGGAATTGCCGCCGAGATGGATGATCCCGTCGACCCCGTCGACCATGCGGTGGACCGCGTTGATGTCGGCGATTTCAGTCTGATCGATTTCTTCGCCGTCCCGTGCCGCCGCCAACGGCACCCGGTCGGAGAGCCGCAACACCGGATAGACCCCGCGCAAGGTCTCGCGCAGCGCTCGTCCGATCCCACCCGCGGCTCCGGTGATCAGCACCCGATGCATCGCCATGCTCCTGTTGTCCCCGCCAATAACCGATCCTGGATGCCGGAATGGTACGCCCCGCGTCATTCCGCACTTGCCGTTTCAGTACGAGCGCGGCATGCCGAGAACGTGCTGGCCGAGATAGGCGAGGATCAGATTGGTCGAGATCGGCGCCGTCTGGTAGAGCCGCGCCTCACGCCATTTGCGCTCGATGTCATATTCCTTGGCAAAGGCAAAGCCGCCAAAAGTCTGCATCGTCGCCTCGGCGGCATGCCAGGTGGCTTCCGAGGCTAGGAGCTTGGCCATATTGGCATCCGCCCCGCACTCCTCGCCGGCGTCGAACAATGCGGCCGCACGGCGGCAGATCATGTCGGCCGCCTCCAACTCGGCAAAGGCGCGCGCCAATGGAAATTGCACGCCCTGGTTCTGGCCGATCGGCCGATCGAACACGACCCGCTCCTTGGCGTAGTCGATGCCTTTTTTGAGCAGCCAGCGACCGTCGCCGATGCATTCCTGGGCGACAAGGATGCGTTCCGCGTTCATACCGTCGAGAATATAGCGAAAACCTTTGCCCTCCTCGCCGATCAGCGCATCGGGCGGCACCTTCAGATTGTCAAAAAACACCTCGGTCGTATTGTGGTTGATCATCGCCTCGATCGGGCGGATTTCGACCCCTTTGCCAAGATTTTCCCGCAGATCGATCAGAAACACCGAGAGCCCGTCGGTGCGGCGCTTGACCTCGTCGACCGGAGTCGTCCTCGCCAGCAGCAGCATCAGATCGGAATGCCGGGCGCGCGAGGTCCACACCTTCTGGCCGTTGACGACGTAGTGGTTGCCCTCGCGTACGGCACGGGTCTTGAGCCTGGTCGTGTCCGAGCCGGTGGTCGGCTCGGTCACGCCAAAGGCCTGCAGTCGCAGTTCGCCGGTCGCTATCCGCGGCAGGTAGTGCCGTTTCTGCTCGACACTGCCATGGCGCAACAGGGTGCCCATGATATACATCTGAGCATGCCCCTGGCTCGCGGTGCAGCCTGACGCATTGATCTCCTCGAGGATCGCCGCGGCGGCGCGCAATGGCAGGCCCGAGCCGCCATACTCTTCCGGGATCAGCGAGGCGAGAAAGCCGCCTTGGGTCAGTTCTCCGATAAATTCGGTCGGATAGGCCTGCTCGGTTTCCAGCTTGCGCCAGTAATCGCCGGGATAGCGCTCGCAGATCTTGCGGATCGATTGCCGCAACTCGGGATAGTCCTCACCGAGAGCCACCATGACAGGCGTGTCGCTCACATCGGCCTCCTGATGCCGGGTTTTGACAGACAATAGCCCGGCATCAGCAGCCCGGCATCAGCGAATTACCAATTCAGAGAAGCGCGGCGGAGCGAGCACCAACCGCGGGCTTGCCGCGATCCTCGCTTCAGGCGGATTGCCGAACGGGGCGGAAGGCAGCAAGTTCGCCGGGCTTGCGCAACATCTTGTCGACCTCGCTGGCGTGAAGTTCTTCGGCATAGACCATCTGGCGCGCGTATTCCTCGAGGATAACCGAATTGCCTTCGGCGCATCTGAGCAGCTCACGATAGAGGGCCAGTGCTTTCGCCTCGGTTTCCAGCGATTCGCGCATGATCGCGTCGACATCATGCCGGTGGCTGTCGAGCAACGGACCAATCGCCAAGGACGGATATTCACCGAGAAAGGTGATCATCTCGCCGGCCTGGTGGGCGTGGGTCAGCGACTCGGCAGCCTGTTCGCGCATCCACGCCACAATCGGGATGCGGTTGTGTCCAAACACAAGAAAAGAATAATGCGTATAGCGAACCACTCCGGCCAATTCCGCCTCGAGGATGCGGTTCAAAAGATCGACGGCTTTCCGTTTATCCAGCTCTGCCATTGCAATATTGCTCCTTGACTTGACCGGCAACAGCCGGCGCCCCTATTATTTCAACCCTTGAAAACGGGCTTCGTTCCCGGGGGGCGGAATGTCGATGGCTCTGCCCAGAGCTTATCGGGCGACAATGCCGGGATCGCGCCGGCTCACCATGGCGGTAATGGCGTTGGCGGCGCTACGCGCCTTGCCGGCATGGGGCGCGGATCTGCCGGCCGAGGAAGCGGCGCATCACCTCGGCGAGACCGCCACGGTCTGCGGCGTCGTCGCATCGGGCAAATACGATGCCGACCTCAAATCGCAACCGACCTTTCTTGATTTCGAGAAGCCCTATCCGGATCAGGTCTTTACCGTGGTGATTTTTGGTTCGGACCGGGGCAAGTTCGGAAAGCCCGAAACGGCACTGCGCGGCAAGCGCGTCTGTGTCAGCGGCAAGATTCAGAGCAGAGACGGGTTGCCGGAAATTATCCTCAACGACCCCAGACAGCTGTCGGAGCCGGGGACGCCAGAATAGCAGGACGTCGGAATAGCGGAATGCCGCCGCCGCGAGCCGCGGCCGACCCAAAGGCAAACACCCGGGTCATCACCGACCGGGCCGCGCCCATCATCGCAGGGGACGACAGTTTCGATCACCTGCTCGCCGAGATCCGCGGGTGCAATCGATGCGCGGCCCATCTGCCGCTCGGACCGCGCCCGATCGTGCGTGGGCGACCTTCGGCAAGGTTGCTGATCATCAGCCAGGCGCCCGGACGTCAGGCGCACACCACCGGCCTCTCATTTGACGACCGCAGCGGCGACCGGCTGCGCGGCTGGCTCGGGCTCGATCACGAAACTTTTTATGACGAGAACCGGGTAGCGATCATGCCGGTCGGGTTCTGCTACCCCGGTCATGACGGCACCGGCGGCGATCGGCCGCCACGCCGGGAATGCGCGCCGCGATGGCACACCCGGATGCGCTGCCACTTGCCGGCGGTCGAACTGACTTTGCTCGTCGGCCGCCATGCGATCAGCTATTACCTGCCGGCGCAACGGCGCTTGTCGATGACGCAAATGGTCCAACGCCGCCACGATTTTCTGCCGCAGTTCTGCGTGCTGCCGCATCCGAGCTGGCACGTGACGCGCTGGCTGCGCGACAATCCATGGTTCGAGAGCGAGGTCTTGCCGGAACTGCGCACGCGGATCGTTGCCGCGGTCAGTCGGTAGCAGCTTCGATGCGCTCCATGTCTTCGTCACTGAACCCGAAATGGTGGCCGATCTCGTGGATCAGCACATGACGCACCACATTCGCCAAATCCTCGCCAGTCTCGCACCAGTAGTCGAGAATCGGGCGGCGATAGAGAAAGATCATATCGAGATCGGGACGCGGATCGCTGACGCTCTTATGCGGCAGCGCCACGCCACGATAAAGACCGAGGATATCGAACGGGCTGTCGAGGTCCATCGCCTCCTCGGTCTCTTGATCGGGGAACTCCTCGACCCGGACGACAACGGCGCCCAGATGCTTTTTGAGCCGGCGCGGGATGGTGGCCAGCGCACTCTTGGCGAGTTCCTCGATATCGGCGAGTGTCGGCGGGGTTTGGCGGCTCATCGGATGATCTTGCGCTTGACCTTGCCGGTGGCAGCGCGCAACTCGTTCAACGGCGATGAAGATCGGAGGCAGACATGGTCGAGAAGCTGGTCGGCGCGGCGCGGCACGCGGCAATCCACGAGTTGCATGGCTGGACGGAGGTCGCCGACCGCGATGCAATTCGCAAAAGCTATCATTTCCGCGATTTCTCCGAAGCGTGGGGTTTCATGTCGCGCATCGCTCTGATGGCGGAAAAGATGGATCACCACCCAGAGCTGTTCAACGTCTATAACCGTGTCGAAATCGTGCTCTCGACGCACGACGTCGAAGGACTGAGCGAGTTCGATATCGCGCTTGCCCGGGCGATTGACGAGATCGCGCCCGAACGGGACCGCCGTCCGCCCTCGCCCTGAGGCGTGGTTCGCGCGTGTCGATGAAGCGATCCCGCAACCGAACCTTCCCGACTATGCGGAAGCGAGCGGTTCAGACCCCCGAAAATTCAGGGTACTGGCCGCCGCTATCGGACCGGCCATCCTCAGGCCTTGGACGGTGGATTTTCGCGTGTGCTACGCAGTAGACGATCGCACCGAGCGCGCCATGCCTGGCTAGGGCAGGATCGCATGAAATGGAAACAGAGCTTCCATTTCTTGCGTGAGTCCTGCTCTCGATTCCATGGTCTAGGGCGCGACGCGCCGGGCGACGGCGGCAATCACGGGCAGTGTCAGCCGCCGGGTGCGCGGGCCGAGGTCGAGCGGCTTTAACAGCATGCGCACGGTCATCTCGACCGGGAAATGGGGGCGCATCAGCACCCGGCACTGCTGCTGCACCCGGCGATAGCGCTCGCCGTTAAAGAGCAACCCTGGCCGATGCGCGGCGTAGACGTGCTTTAAGACGACGATCCGGTCCTCGCCGCCGGTCATCCGCAGCCGCCGCCATAAGGCTCCCGCCACCGCCATCCGCGCCGGGCGTTCGCAGTCGCGGTACTTGCGGAAAAAGCGATAGAAATATTTGTAGTGGCGGACCTCGTCATCGGCGATCCGGCGCGTCAGCGCAGCCAGTACCGGATCGGGGCTGGCCCGTGACAGGCACGAATAAAAGGCGGCAGTTCCGGTTTCGACGACGCAGCGTGAGGCCATCTCGAGCCCGCGTTCCGCCTCTAGCGCCTCGTCGCAAAATGGCCGAAATTCGTCTACGAAGTTTGCGCGGACCGCGTCCCACGGGAAATCTGGCCAGGCGGTCTCGACATAGCGGCGCAATGCCCGGCCATGCTGCATTTCTTCGGGCAGCCAATAATCGTTAAGCCACTCGGTGATCTCGTCATCGCCGTCAAAATATTCGATCAGGTTTGCGGTATAAAGGTCGGTGGCGCTCTCCATCAGCGACGCCGCTGCCAGCATATAGAACCATGCCTCGTTGGCGGCGACAGCTTCGCGGTGGATCGCATGCCACGGAATGTCGGCGAGCGACCAATGCCGACGCGACGCCCGGCGCCCGGTCGCGACTTCTGCGGTAGCGAGATCGGATGTGATTGGTTCCATGTCGGTAGCCACCGATCGCGGCCGCTAGAAGGTGAACATCGCGCTTTCGGGCCCGAGGCCCGGCAGAACCTGCTCGGCGCCTGGCACAACTTGCTCGGCGAAGGCGTCCACGATCGCTGCCGGCAATTTGCGGCGGCGCTCGATCTCGCCGGTCGCAACCGCGAGTTCGGGACCGAGTTCGCACACGCGCTCAAAATAGACGGCGCCGCATGCCTCGGCGCTTTCCGGCTCCGGAACCAAGGTCTGCATCCCCACCCCCGCCGCGATCGCTAAATGACCGCGCCGCCTGCTCATATTAGCTTATGCAGGCGCGCGCCAGTACTTCCCCTTGACTGGAGCGGCGCCCGGCACATTGGCGAAAGAGCGGACCGACGAATCGGCCGTCGCGCTTCACATGTTGAATGACAATGTGCAGATCGCTTTTGGCTCGTCGATGCGCAAGACAATGCTCTCGCTGACATAGAGCTGATAGTGCATGCCGTCTTGGCAGACATAACCGGAGCGCAGATCCTGACCGACCACCAGGACGCCGGCGCGCGGGTCGACCATCAGCCCGCCATCGATGCTCGCCTTGTAGATCCCGCCGGTACAGAGGCGCCGCAAATGTTCGAGCTGCAGCACGTCGGTCCCGGGATAGAGCCGAAACAGCGCGTTGTATAGCGCCGGCGCCAACACCAGGCTGTAGGGCCCGCGAAAGCCGCGCTCGTCGAGTTTGGTCGCCGCAGCGACCGCGTCCTGCAATGCCCGGTCGAGCGCCGACCAATCGCCGCCTTCGACCCGCTGGCGGGCATCAATGGTCAAGAGGCCGGGCAATCCGAAATCGGGCTGGCCATAATAGACGATCCGTTCTTCGGCGTTGGCGACGGCCTCGGCCGCGTCCTGCACCGGGCTCAGATTGATCGCCTGGGCGTTTTCGACATGTGCGGCAACCCGGCGAATGCTGAGCTGAAAACTCTGCCGCAGCATCGGGACCGGCACCGTCCGGCTGATCACGGCCGCCGCCTCGTTGCGATCGGGTTGGCGATATTCGTCGTTCCCGCTCTCGATTGCCGTCAGCCCGACCCCGAACGGCCCTTCGACATCAAGAAATCGCCGAGCGGTCAACAACTCACGCGCCGCATTGGCGGCGGCTTCGTCGATCGCATTCCACAAATCGCCGGGCAGACGCGCCTCGTCGCGATTGAAATAATCCATCGCTATTTCCCCCGCAGCGGGCCGATCGTGAAGCCGAGATCGTCGCGCCGTTGTGCATCGCGATGCTGCCCGTTGTCGCCGCCCGGTTCCGCGGCGGTTTCGATTGCGGTGATCGGCGCTTCGGTGAAGAGGTAAGTCTCGAACGTCCGGGCGAAATCGGCATTATTGCGGCGCAGCCATTCCATCAGCATCGCCGCATGCTCCATTTCCTCGCGCATGTTATGCAGCAGCACGCCCTTGAGCGCCTCGTCGTCGCTGTCGTCGGCCCGCTGTCGGTACCAGTCGACCGCGTCCAGTTCCTCCTGCAGCGAGACGATCGCGTAATGCAGCAGGCGCGCTTCCAGCGACAGCTTTTCGCGCGGGATGTGAAGGGTTTCGCTCGACATTCTCGATCAATGCTCCGGTTGCCGAAATTTGCCGCCATGCGCGACGGCCGGCGGCGCAACATCGGAGGAAACCGGATTGCGCCGCGCCCGTCCCGGTGGGCGACGTGCCGCCGGCAGATGCCGGTCGCAGTGGAGTAACGCTGAGAGCGGAAGATCGGCCGCTGATCGGCGGCCGCGGCATTGCGGCGTGCGCCGCCAGCCCGCCGCCGAGCGCCTGACCAATTGCTAAAAGATCCGGCGAATTGCTAAAAAGCCTGACCAACTTGCCAAAAGAATTGGCAGCAGAGGAGCGCAGATGGCCGAGGAAATGATCGCGAACACTGCACAGCGCGACTATTGGAATACGGTCGCCGGACCGCGCTGGGTCGGGCTCGAAGGCTTTGTCGAGCGCCGGGTGAGCGCCGTCAACGAGCTGCTGTTGGCGCGCGCGGACGCAAAAGCGGGCGAGCGGGTGCTGGAAATCGGCTGCGGCACCGGCGCCTTTACCGTGCCATTGGCCGAGAGAGTTGGCGAGCAGGGTAGCGTGACCGGCGCCGACATCTCGGCGGCGATGCTTGCCGGTGCGCGCCGGCGTCTCGCCGAGGCTCGGCTGCGCAACGTGTCGCTGATCGAGGCCGACGCTCAGACCCATAAATTCGAGCCCAGCCATTTCGACCTGATCGCATCGCGTTTTGGGGTGATGTTTTTTGCCGATCCGGCAGCGGCGTTCGCCAACCTGTTCAAGGCGGCGCGGCCCGGCGGCCGATTGTGTTTTGCCTGCTGGGGCGCGCTCGAAGACAACGAGCATTGGCTGATCGCCTATCGGGTGGCATTGCGCCATCTCGGCCCGCCCGAGCCCAAATCGCCGCGGGCGCCGGGGCCGATGGCGTTTGCCGACCCGGATTATGTGCACGAGTTCCTCGGCAAGGCCGGGTTCGCCGACATCAGGGTCGATCGCGAGCATCCACAGATCCTGGCGTCAAGTGCGCAGGAGGAGGCCGAACACGCCTGTATCATGGGACCCTCCGGTCGGCTGATCGACGAAAAACAGCCCGATGCGGCGATGCGCGAGACGATCCGGCGCGACATCGAAGAAGCCGTTGCCGCTCATTTCCGCAGCGGGAAGTCGGGGCTGCCATCGACCGTATTGCTGGTGACCGCGCGTCGCCGAAGCTAGGGGTCGGCCATCGCCTGCCGCGGCTCGGCCACGCTCGGGAGCCTTTTTGCCGCTGCGTCGTTCTCCAGAGGAACGAGCAATGAGCTAACTGAGGCACGGCAATGGACGATAATCAGAGTGGCGATCAGACGAAGAGCAGCATCGCCGCGGCGACCGAAATGGGCAGCGATCTCGCCGACAAGACGCGGAAGGCGGCCGCGCAGGCGGGGAGTGCGATTCAGGAGGCAGCAACCCAGACCAGCAAGCAAGTGGCTGACGCCGCCGCCAAGACCTACCAGCAGGGCACGCAGGCGGCTGCGCAGGGCACACAGGCGGCTGCGGATTTTGTCACCAAGCAAGGCGCACAGGCCGCCGACTATGTCAGCAAGCAGGGTGCTCAGGCAGCGCAATATGTGACCAAGCAGGGGGCGCAGGCCGCCGAATATGTCCGGAGCAACGCCGCTGAACAGCCATGGACGGCGCTGCTGATCGCCGCCGCGGTTGGCTACGCTATCGCCTATATGGTCCACGCCCGCTGAGAGGGAATCGCAGGCGGCCGCGGCGGGGCCGACGCGGCCCTCGCCCGCTCCCCCGGTAGGTCTGCCGGAGTGACCCGGCGCACCACGGGCGGCTTGCCGCCAGTGGTCAGGACGAGCCAGATGCTTCCTGCCGTCGCTCGTACCGGGAGATGCCCGCCGCGAAGCTGGCCTGCGGCTGGAGCAGGGGGATCCGGGTCGATCCGCAAAGTCGCCGTGCTGTAGCGCGCGGCGACATCTCTGTCGCCGGGGCGCGCGCGCCGCGACAACGACCACCCGATCGCTGACCCAATCTTTTAAAATTTCTAGCAATCACAAATCGGCCACGGCTTGGCCGCCGGCACCCAGCAAACGGCATTGGCAAACGGGACACTGATCATTAGACTTCCTGGCTAGGGATTTGGCGCGACACCAGGGATTTGGCGCGACAAAAGTGGCGTTCTCGGTGCCGCCCCCTGGACCGGAGGCCTGCATGCACGATCGGCATCACGCGACCCCCGACGCTCCGCACATTGGCGTATCGAATATAAGACGCAGACCTCGACAATGGCATTGGCTGGCCATCTCAGCCGCGATGGTAGTGGCGTCGTGCCAGCCGGAGGGGGTCTTGGACCCGAAGGGACCAGTATCGTCGGCAGAGCGGCTCCTTCTCCTTAACGCGACGGCAATCATGCTTGTCGTCGTGGTCCCGGTGATCCTTGCGACCCTGGCCTTCGCCTGGTGGTACCGGGCATCCAATCCACGCGCGACCCGCGATGAGGATCGCAGCTATGAGGGCCGTCTCGAATTTGTCGTCTGGTCGATCCCGGCGCTGGTGGTGATCCTGTTGGGCGGGGTGATCTGGATCGGCTCGCATCAGCTCGATCCGCAGGCGCCGCTCGCCAACGCCAAACCGCTGCGGGTCGAAGTCGTGGCGCTCGATTGGAAATGGCTGTTCATCTACCCCGATCAGGGCATCGCCGCCGTCAATCAACTGGTCGTGCCGGTCGCAACCCCGGTCGATTTTCGCCTGACCTCGGCGACGGTGATGAATTCGTTTTTTGTGCCGCAGCTCGGCAGCCAGATCTACACGATGGGAGGGATGACCACGCATCTGAACCTGATGGCGCAGCAACCCGGAGAATTTCCGGGATTTTCCGCGAATTTCAGCGGCGACGGCTTTGCCAGGATGCGATTTGTCGTCAAAGCGGTGCCGGCTGGCGACTTTGCGGGCTGGGTCGCCACGACGCGCGCTGCGGGAGCCGTGCTCGACAGCGCCGGCTATGCCGCATTGGCAAAGCCGAGCGAGGCGGTGCCGCCGGCAACCTACCGCGCGGTCGCGCCCAACCTTTTCGAACGTATCGTCGAGCAGACCGCCGCGGGTCCCGAAAAGACCGGCGTTGGTACGGCTTGGTGTCCGCCGGCGCGGCAGGTGGGGGGTTGAGATGCTGGGCAGGCTGACCTGGTCGGCGATCCCGTTTGGCGAGCCAATCGCGCTCTATACCGGCGTCGTGGTCATCGTCGTCATCCTGGCGGTGCTCGGCCTGATCACCGTCAAGGGGTGGTGGCCCTATCTATGGCGCGAGTGGATCACCAGCGTCGATCACAAGCGGATCGGCGTCATGTATTTCGTTCTCGGGCTGATCATGCTGCTGCGCGGTTTTGCCGATGCCATCATGATGCGCTCGCAGCAGGCGATCGCGGTCGGCAACGCGCAGGGCTATCTGCCGCCTGATCACTACGATCAGATCTTTTCGGCGCACGGCACGATCATGATTTTTTTCGTCGCGATGCCGTTTGTCATCGGGCTGATAAACTTTGTCATGCCGCTGCAGCTCGGCGTGCGCGACGTCGCGTTTCCGGTGCTGAACTCGGTCAGCTTCTGGCTGACGGCGGCGGCGGTGCTGTTGATCAACGTCTCGCTGGTGGTCGGCAATTTCGGGCGGATCGGCTGGATGGGATATCCGCCCTTGTCCGAACTTGCCTATTCGCCCGATGTCGGCCCCGATTACTACTTGTGGTCATTGCAGATTTCCGGCATCGGCACGTTGCTGACCGGGGTCAATTTCGTGACCACGATCCTTAAATTGCGCGCTCCGGGCATGCTTTATTTTCGCATGCCGGTGTTCTGCTGGACGGCGCTTGCAGCCAGCATGTTGATCGTTGCCGCCTTTCCGATCCTGACCGCGACTTTTGTGATGCTGCTGCTCGACCGCTATCTCGGCATGCACTTTTTTACCAACGATGCCGGCGGCAACCAGATGATGTATGTCAACCTGTTTTGGGCATGGGGGCATCCCGAAGTCTACATTCTGATATTGCCGATGTTCGGTGTCTTTTCGGAAGTGATTGCGACCTTTTCGGGCAAGGCGTTGTTCAGTTACCGCTCGATGGTGCTGGCGACGCTGGCGATCTGCGTGCTGTCCTTTATGGTCTGGCTGCATCACTTCTTTACGATGGGGGCAGGCGCCGACGTAAACGCGTTTTTTGGTATCATGTCGGCGATCATCGCGGTGCCGACCGGCGTCAAAGTGTTCAACTGGCTGTTTACACTGTTCCGGGGTCGGGTCGTGTACCGCATGCCGGTGATCTGGGCGATCGGCTTTATGGTCACGTTTGTCATCGGCGGGATGACCGGCGTTCTGCTGGCGGTGCCGCCGAACGACTTCATTCTGCACAACAGTACCTTTCTCGTCGCCCATTTCCATAATGTGATCATCGGCGGCGTCGTCTTCGGGGCGATGGCCGCTTACAATTATTGGTTCCCCAAAGCCTTCGGTTTCACCCTTGACGAGCGGTGGGGCAAGGTCAGCTTCTTTTGCTGGCTCATCGGCTTCTATCTCGCCTTTGTCCCGCTCTATGTGCTGGGCTTGATGGGAATGACCCGCCGCCTGCAGCATATTCCCGACCCCAGTTGGCAGCCGCTGCTGCTCGTCGCCGAGGCGGGGGCGATCATCATCCTCGGCGGCATCCTCGCCCAGGTGGTACAGCTCTATGTCAGCATCCGCACCCGCGAGCAGCGTCGCGACCTGACCGGCGACCCGTGGAATGGCCGGACCCTGGAATGGGCGACGTCATCACCGCCGCCGGCCTACAATTTCGCGGTCCTGCCCCGGGTCGAGACGATCGACGCGTTCTGGGAGATGAAGCGTAAGGGGTTGCCCCACAACCAATCGCCTGGGGCCGAACCCGCTTATGAACCCATCGAATTGCCGCGCAACAGCGCGATCGGGTTCATCATCGCCTTCTTTGCGGTGATCGCCGGGTTTGCCGCGATCTGGCACATCTGGTGGCTGGTGCTATCAGGCCTCCTCGCCATCGCCGTCACGATCCTGGTGTTCGGCTGGAGCGAGAACCGTGAGCGCGAGATCCCGGCCGCCGAACTGGCGCGAATGGAACGTCTGAGCCTCGGACGTTCCCGATGACGATTGCAGCAACAATCGACGCGGCGCCCACCGAACTGGTGCCCGGTCGGGGCGGCGGCGGACCCGCCCCGACGCGGATCGTCGTTGCCTACGGGTTCTGGATCTTCCTGCTCAGCGACTTCATTATGTTCTCGGGCCTGTTCGCGGCCTATGCGGTCCTGTCGAGCAATACCGCCGGCGGACCGACCGGGCGCGACTTGTTCAATCTCCACAACGTCTTTATCGAGACCATGTGCCTGCTGGTGTCGAGCTATACCTGCGGGCTCGGAGCCTTCTCTGCCGAACGCCGGCGGCCGGATCTGTTCTTTGTTTTCGCGGCACTCACTTTCGTGCTGGGCGCGGCTTTTCTCTTTATCGAGATCAGAGAATTTGCCGGCATGGTCGGCGCGGGCGCCGGACCCTCGCGCAGCGCTTTTTTATCGGCTTTCTTTACCCTGGTGGGCATGCACGGCGCACATGTCACGAGCGGCCTTTTGTGGCTCGCCTATATGGCGGCGCAGGTCGCCGGCAAGGGCTTGCGGCCCAACGTGCTGCGGCGCCTGGTATGCTGGAGCCTGTTCTGGCACGCGCTCGACATCATCTGGATCGGGGTGATTACGATGGTCTATCTGATGGGAGCGCGGTGATGGCCAGCGACGACAGCGTGTTTGGCCAGCGCGTGCTCGAGGACCGCACACCTGGTGTCGAACCCGAAGAGTCGCGGGCCAATGTTTTGTCATACACGGCCGGGTTCCTCCTCGCCATTGTGGCGACGATCGCCTCGTTTATCGTGTCGCAAACCAATCTGCTGTGGCCTCCGGGTGTGCCGGTCGGATTGGTCGTGCTCGCCTTTGCCCAGATTGGCGTCCACCTCGTCTTCTTTTTGCATCTCGGCAGCGGGCCCGATCACACCAACAACATCATCGCCCTGGCGTTCGGCCTGTTGATCGTCTTTCTCGTCATAACCGGCTCGATCTGGATCATCGCCAACCTCAACGCCAACATGGGGTGAGCGCGTCGGCGCGACCGCGCGGTGGATCGTGTCGCATTGCGACACTCCCGCCTCGCTCGCGGCTGCGGTGCCTGAGGTCTTTGATCTTTTTGCCAAGCGATGCCGCCGGCTGCTCCGGGCCGATCCGGCGGGTTCAGGCGTGGCTGCCAATATCCCTCTGTGGCGCTCTGTCCGCGCTCAGCACTGCATCAATTCGATGCTGACGCCGTCGGGGGCCGCGACGTAGCACAATAGCGCGCCGCTCACACCCTTCTTCAGTTCGACCGGAAAGGTGACACCCTTTGCCCGCAGCCCGTCACAGAATGCGGCGAGATCGCCACGGTAGAGAAAGCCGAAATGGTCGACCCCTCTCGCGTCATGGCTGGAAAAGTCGGCAAATTGCCGGATCGGCCGGGCAGCGACCGGGGCCTCGCCCGGCCGTCGGCCGCGGATCAGGATCGTCATACCGCCGAGGTCGACAAAAATCTGCGATGCGCCCCGCGCAACCGTGTCGGCGGCGATCGTGGCGCCGAACATTTCGACATACCATTCGGCCGATGCTCGGGGATTCTCGCTGATGATGTGGACATGGTCGAATTTGAAGGCCGGGTTGCTCATCACCGAACTCCGTGCCGAGGGTTCAGTACGATCCGCCCGCGCACCTTGCCGCCGCTCTTCAGGTCGCTCAGCGCAGCACTCGCCTGCTCGGCCGGCCGGGTCTCGATCGGGATCGGCGGCACCTTGCCCGCCTGGGCGAGGGCGAGCAGTTCCCGCAGATCGTCGAGCGTGCCGACATAGGAGCCCTCGATCGTCATCATCTTGAACGGAAACAATACAGTCGCGATCGGGTGGGCGCCGCCATAGAGCCCGACCATGACGAGCTTGCCGCCCTTCCTGAGGATGTTGATGCCGAATTCCATCGTCTTGGGCGAGCCGACAAAGTCGATCGCCGCGGCCGCGCCCCCGCCGGTCGCCGCCATCACCTGTTTGACCGCGTCGGCGGCGGCGTTGTCGATGGTCGCGACCGCGCCCATCTGGCGGGCCTGCGCACGCTTTTGCGCGTCGATATCGGCGACGATGATCTTGCCGTCGACCACGGCGGGCGCGATGTGCACCGCACTGCCGCCGACACCGCCCGCACCGATGATCACCAGATGATCGTCGGCGCCGACCTGTTCGCGGGTCTTTTTGAGCGCCGAATAGGCGGTGATGCCGGAGCAGGTGTAGGTGGCGGCGAGCGCCTGCGGCACGCCCTGATATGGCAGCAGGTAGCGGCCTTCGGGCACAATGACGTGGGTGGCATAACCACCGGCGCGGCGCGTCCCGAGAGTGCGCGGATTGAGGCAAAGCAGTTCTTGCCCGTTGCGACAGACCGCGCATTCACCGCAGCCGATCCACGGATACGCCACGACCTTGTCGCCGACCTTCACCCCGGTCGCGTTCGGGCCGAGTGCTGCAACCTCGCCGGCAATTTCGTGACCCATCGTGAACGGCAGATGCACGCCGCGGGATTCGAGTGAAATCCGCCGCTCGCCGCCGAGATCAAAATATCCGTCCCAGATGTGGACATCGCTGTGGCACACACCCGCCGCCTCGACGCGCAACAACACCTCCGCGCCTTCAGGCTCGGGGTCGGGATAGTCTCGCGCCTCCAGCGGCTTGCCCCATTCGATGATCTGCATCGCCCGCATGCCGATCTCCTCCGGTTTTCACAAATCGAACGACCGCGTGTCCGACCGGTCGCAGCGCTAGATACTGTCGACCCCGAATGCCCAGCGGCGCGCCAGCTGATGGCCGATTGCCAGCGGCGGCGGCAGCGTCGCCATTCCCGGGATCGGCTCGTCGGTCCGCGAGCGTTCAACCATGGCCCGTATTTCGTCGCGCTCGAACCAGCGCGCCTCGGCGAGTTCCTCGGGATCGATCCGGATCTCGTCGCTGAGCGCCTCGGCCAATAGTCCGATCATCAATGTCGACGGAAACGGCCAGGGCTGCGCAGCGAGATAGCGCACGCGGCCGACACGGACCGCCGACTCCTCCAGGACCTCGCGCCGCACCGCCTCCTCGATCGTTTCCCCCGGCTCCATAAACCCGGCGAGGCAGGAGTAACGCGTCCCGACCCGGCGACGGCCGCGGCCAAGCAGGCAGCGCTCGCCGCGGACCGCGAGCATGATCACGACCGGGTCGACTCGCGGGTAATGGTGCGCCCGACAATTGGGACATTGCCGCCCCCAACCGGCTGACGAAATCGCGCTCTGGGTTCCGCATTGGGCGCAAAACCGGTGGCGGGCGTGCCAGTCGAGCAGCGAGCGCGCTTGCGCGAGGATCGCTGCTTCCGGACACGGTATTGTGGCGGCGAGGCTGCGGACATCAGCGGTAGCCGCCGTGTCCCGGGCAGCGTTCGGCGAACTGCCGGCGTCGAGCGCGAAATAGGCGCGCCCTTCGCCGATCCCGAGCAGGACGAGGGTGGCGCCGGTGCTGATCGCGGCCCGCCACGGTGCCGTCGGCTGCCAATCCGGAGTGACAACCGGCTGATCGCGTACCAATGGTTTCAGTTCGCGGAACGGCAACAGCCGGGTTTCGGGATCATCGAGCAGCGAGGCGATCCAGGCGGCGTCCTGCCGGCGCTGGCTGACCCGGTCGAGCGGATTTCCCGCGAATGTGTAGATCTCTTCCATCGCCGCGCCCTTTTTGTGGGTGTGTCGTTGCCGCACTCGGCCATGCTCGTATCATAACTTCGACCGTCCCCGAAGCGTTTGCGCCGCAGATTGCCGCCAGGCGAGGTATCATGCGCCCATGACCAACGCATCCGGTATTGCCGAGATCGCCGCCTTGATCGGCGATCCGGCACGCGCAAACATGCTATCGGCGCTGCTCGATGGTGGCTCGCTCAATGCCGGCGAACTCGCTTTTGCCGCTCATGTAACGGCACAGACTGCGAGCGGGCATCTCGCCAAGCTCGTTGACGCCCGGCTGCTCTCCGACGAAAAGCGTGGGCGCCACCACTATTTCCGCCTCGCCTCGGCCGAGGTTGCGCGCATGCTCGAGCAGATCATGACGGTTGCGGAGAAGCGCACAAGCGGTTATCGCCCGGCCTGGATGCGTGATGATCGGCTACGCTCGGCGCGGACCTGCTACGATCACCTGGCCGGCCGATTGGGTGTCGCCTTGGCTGAAAGTCTTGCCGCCCGCCGGCAGGTGCTGCTCGACGAGGATGGCGGCATCGTCACCGAAGCGGGAGGGCGTTTTTTTCTCGAACTTGGCCTCGACCTCGCAGGCGCGGCCGGCAGGCGTCGGCGTTTCTGCCGACCCTGTATCGACTGGAGCGAACGCCGCCCGCATCTCGGCGGTGCGGTTGGTGCTGCGCTGGCTCAGCACTGCTTTGCGCTTGGCTGGATCGAGCGGCTGAAGGACACGCGCGCGGTGGCGATCACTTCAGTTGGCCGCGACGGCTTTCGCGCCCGTTTCGGAATCGAGGTCCCGACCGCCGCCGCGACCTAGGGTGCGAACCACGCAGATGGCTCGCATACTCGACACGGAGAAGCAACTCAGCTCTGTGCAGAGAAGCGATTCAGCCGACTTGCGCTGGCCTGGAGTTTGCGTGGTGACAGGGCGGGATTGATCCCGTAGAGTCTACCAGCGCCCGCCGATGGCCGAATAATGAACCGTTGCGACGCAGAGACCGATCGTCCGCCAAGTTCAGACCGAGGCGTGCAGCGCCGATCTCCCGCATGTGCCGAGCAGGCCAATTCGTGATCTCCCGTCCGCCTGCCGAAAAGACCTTCACGAAATTATCATATGTCCAGCGGCTTTCCCTCCCGCCAGCGGTTTTCGTCTCGCCAGCGGTTTTGGTATCGAATGTCACGAAAGATTGACCCGGTGTCGCCGGCTGTCCTCTGATGTTGGTCTATATTGTCAGACGCGTTCTATCGACGATCCCGGTCATGGTCGTCGTCGCCCTGTTCGTCTTTTGCTTGCTGCATCTGAGCCCTGGCGATCCTGCCGCCATTATCGCCGGCGATAGCGCCAGCCCCGCCGACATCGCCCGCATCCATCAGGCTCTTGGACTTGACCAGCCGCTATGCATCCAGTTCGCGGACTGGGTTTGGCGCCTGATGCACGGCGATCTGGGCATCTCGATCTTCACCAATCTGCCGGTCACGACACTGATTGAGCAGCGGGTCGGGCCGACCGTGGCGCTGGCATTGTCGACCTTGATCGTTTCGGTCGTGGTCGCGGTCCCGATGGGGGTGATCGCCGCATGGAAAGCCGGATCGTGGATCGACCATGCGGTCATGACTTTTGCGGTCCTTGGTTTTTCGGTCCCGGTTTTCGTTATCGCTTACGCGCTGACTTATCTGTTTGCGGTGCGCGTCGACTGGTTGCCGGTGCAAGGCTTTGTCGGCCTCGACCAGGGTCTGTGGCCGTTCCTGTCACATCTGGTGATGCCGACTCTGGCGCTGGCCATGATCTATGCCGCTCTGATTGCGCGCATGACCCGCGCCAGCATGCTCGACGTCCTCGCCCAGGATTATATCCGCACTGCGCACGTCAAGGGTTTGGCGATGCACCAGGTGCTGATCGGTCATGCGCTGAAAAACGCGGCCGTGCCGATCGCCACGATCATCGGCGTCGGTTTCGCCTCGCTGATCGCCGGCGTCGTTGTCACCGAGACGGTGTTCGCGATTCCCGGCCTGGGGCGGCTTACCGTCAACGCGATCCTGCGCCGCGACTATCCGGTCATCCAAGGCGTGATCCTGATGTTTTCGGCCGTCTATGTGCTGATCAACCTGCTGGTCGATCTCAGTTACACGTTTCTCGACCCGCGTATCCGGTATTAAGCCGTGACGGTGGCGCCGACCGACCTTGCCGCCATCGCTGTTCCGCCGAAGCGCCGCCGCGGTGTGCGCAGCTATCTCCGGCGTCACCCGACAATCGTCATCGGTGGCGTGCTGCTCGGCTTGATGGCGCTGAGCGCGATCTTCGCTCCCTGTCTCGGCACCACCGATCCGCAGGCGCTCTCGCCGGTTCAGCGGCTGCAATGGCCTTCGGCCGAGCATTGGTTCGGCACCGACATGCTTGGCCGCGAC
Source organism: Allostellaceae bacterium (assembly GCA_035509615.1). GTDB lineage: Bacteria > Pseudomonadota > Alphaproteobacteria > ATCC43930 > CGMCC-115725 > AP-15. The sequence continues at coordinate 26,473 of DATJLK010000191.1, forward strand.
GTCTACAGCCGCACGATCTACGGCGCGCGCGTGTCATTGACCGTAGGCCTCAGCGTTGCATTGCTGAGCACCGCGTTTGGACTGTTGATCGGCCTCATGACCGGGTTCAGCCGCTGGGTCGACGCGATTCTGATGCGGGTTATGGACGGGCTGATGTCGATCCCGTCGGTGCTGATCGCCATCGCATTGATGGCGCTGACCCGCGCCAGCCTTGAAAACGTCATTTTTGCGATCACCGTCGGCGAGGTGCCCCGGGTCGCGCGGCTGGTGCGCGGCGTTGTGCTGACCCTGCGCGATCTGCCGTTTGTCGAGGCGGCGGTCGCCAGCGGAACCAGTCCGCCGCGCATTCTGTGGCGCCACATCATGCCCAACACCCTGCCGGCATTACTGGTGCAGGCAACCTACACCGCGGCGGCAGCGATGCTGGTCGAGGCGATCCTGTCGTTTCTCGGCGCCGGCACGCCGCCCGACATTCCGAGTTGGGGCAACATCATGGCCGAAGGCCGCAGCCTCTTTCAGATCGCCTGTTACATCGTCCTGTTCCCTGGCGCCTTTTTGTCGGCGACAGTGCTGGCGATCAATCTGCTTGGCGACGGTCTGCGCGACGCGCTCGATCCGCGCCTTGCCAGCCGGATGTGAAGCGGCGATGCCCGACACCGCGGTGGCGCATGTTTCGACCCCGCCGCCGGCGCCGGCTCCCGCGGTCGAACCGGTCCTCGACATCGCCGATCTGCGGACCTGGTTTTTCAGCCGCGACGGCGTCGTTCGCGCCGTCGATGGCGTCTCGTTTTGTGTCTATCCTGGCGAGACGCTCGCGATTGTCGGCGAGAGCGGCTGCGGCAAGAGTGCGACGGCGCTCTCGATCCTGCGCCTGATCCCGTCGCCGCCGGGGCGCATCGTCTCCGGATCGATTTGTCTTGCCGGCCGTGATCTCCTCGGTTTGACCGAAGCCGAGATGCGCCAGGTCCGCGGCAACGGCATCTCGATGATCTTTCAGGAACCGATGACCTCGCTGAACCCGGTGCTGACGATCGGCGGGCAAATCGCCGAAGCTGTGACCCTGCATCAGCAATTGGGGCGCAAAGCAGCACTCGCAAAGGCCGCCGACATGCTGCGCCTCGTGCACTTCCCGGAGGCCGAACGCCGGCTCGGCGAATATCCGCACCAGCTTTCGGGCGGCATGCGGCAGCGCGTGATGATCGCGATGGCACTCGCCGGCAATCCGAGACTGCTGATCGCAGACGAGCCAACCACCGCTCTCGATGTGACGATCCAGGCGCAAATCCTCGATCTGATGCGCGAATTGAAGCAGAAAATCGATATGGCGATCCTGCTGATCACCCACGATCTGGGGGTCGTCGCCGAGATGGCGCAGCGGGTCATCGTCATGTATGCCGGCCGCAAGGTCGAAGAGGCGCCGGTCGCCCAGTTGTTTCGCCGACCGCTGCATCCCTATACGAGGGGATTGCTCCATTCGATGCCGCGGCTCGGCGCCTCGCTGACCGCACCGGTTGCGCGGCTGGCTGAGATCCGCGGCACGGTGCCGTCTCTGACGGATACGACCCCGGGCTGCCGGTTTGCCGCCCGCTGCGATTTTGCGACCGAGATCTGCCGCCGGTCGACACCGGATCTCGAACAAAAGCGCCCCGGTCATTTCGCCGCCTGTTTTCACGCGGACCAGTGGTCGGCCGCGGCGTGAGCGCGATCGCGCCAAAGGCTGCGGTGCCGCTGCTCGCGGTCGACCGGCTGGTCAAATATTTCCCAGTCAAAAAGGGGGTGTTGCAACGCACCGTTGGCCGGGTCCATGCGGTCGACGGGATCTCGTTTGATATCTGCGAGCGCGAGACCCTGGGCCTCGTCGGCGAGAGCGGCTGCGGCAAATCTACGGCCGGCAAGGCAATCGTCAAATTGATCGAACCGACCTCGGGCGAGGTTCGCGTCAATGGCAAGCCGATCAACAGTCTGTCGCGGGCGGCGATGCGGCCGTGGCGCCGCCAGTTGCAGTTCGTCTTTCAGGACCCGTATTCATCGCTGAACCCGCGCCTGTCGGTGCGCGACATCATCGCCGAGCCGCTCGTCAATTATCGGGTCGCAAGCGGGGCGGCACTCGACGCGCAGGTCGCCGAACTGGCGCTCAAGGTCGGGCTGCGCGGAGATGAGCTGGCCCGCTACCCGCACGAATTCTCGGGCGGCCAGCGCCAACGCATCGGCATCGCCCGCGCCTTGGCGCTGCGACCGCGACTGATTGTCTGCGACGAGCCGGTCTCCGCCCTCGATGTTTCAGTGCAGGCGCAGGTCATCAACCTGCTGCGTGATCTGCAGCAGGAGTTTGCGCTGTCGTATCTGTTCATCGCCCATGATTTGGCGGTGGTCGAGCACATCAGTCACCGCGTGGCGGTCATGTATCTCGGCAGGATCGTCGAACTTGCCGACACAGCAAGGCTCTTCAGCCGCCCGCAGCATCCTTATACCGAAGCCCTGCTATCCGCGGTACCGGTCCCCGACCCGGAGATCTCTAAGCAGCGGATCCTCCTGAAGGCCGATGTGCCGAGCCCGATCGACCCGCCGACCGGCTGCCGCTTTCACCCCCGCTGC
>DATJLK010000192.1:0-9644 GCA_035509615.1 Allostellaceae bacterium
GCCGAGAATTGTTCTTGTCTGGGCTTGCCGACCAGAAGGCCAAGAACATCAGCTATGATCCGACCAGCGGTGTGGTCAAGGGTACGGTGGCGGCGGGTCGCGAGCGGCCGCGATTGCAAGAAATGATGAAAGCGTTCGCCGCCGCCGCGACGCAGCTGGTCCTCGACCTGTTCCCGCGATACGCCGGCGGCATCGACCGCGCCCGGGCCAGCTATCGTCCAGTTGAAATCGCCGGCCGTGAATATTCACCTCTAAAGGATGACAAGCGGCTCCATGTCGACGCGTTCCCGTCGACCCCGACACGCGGCCGTCGCATTCTGCGCGTGTTCTCAAATATCAATCCCTCGGGAAAGCCGCGAATCTGGCATATCGGTGAGCCATTCGAATCGCTGGCCGGGAAATTTCTGCCAGCGCTCGCTCGGCCAAATGCATCCCTCGCCTATCTGCTCGCCGCGGTGGGTGCTACGCGTGGCCGGCGCAGCGCCTACGACCAGTTGATGCTCGGCCTGCATGACAGCGCCAAGCGCGATGCCGTCTATCAGGCCAGCGCGCCCCGCGAGGAATTTGCGTTTCCGGCGGGCTCGAGCTGGATGTGCTTTACCGATCAGGTGGTTCACGCCGCAATCGCCGGCCAATACGCGCTCGAGCAGACCTTTTACCTCGACATTGAGGCCATGACCGATCCGGGGCGATCGCCGCTGCGGGTGCTTGAGCGAATGACCGGCCGGACATTGCGCTGATCCGCGAGTTTGCCGCAACCCCGGCTCCGGGCGGCCGCGAACATCGGCTTGTTTCGTCGTCGGGTGTCTCGTAAACGAGGCCGATGTCTCTGTTCGCCATGCCGGCTGCTCCGTTATCGCTTGCCGCAGTTCGGACATGCCCGCCGGTGGCGTGGGTGCTGCACGACGGCAAGGCCGGGATGAGAAGCCAGGCGCTCGGGCTTGCCGAGGCGACCGGCTTTGACCTGATTGAGAAGCCACTCAACATCCGCCGGCCATGGAGCAGCCTGCCACCGCAGCTATGGCCGCGCTCCCGCGGCGTGGTCGTGGAAGGCGGGATGCGGCTACGCCCGCCCTGGCCCGATCTGGTGATCGGCTGCGGCCGCAACACAGTGGTCCCGGCATTGGTAATCCGGCGCGCCAGCGGGCGGCGCACGATCCTCGCACAGGTCCAGGACCCGCGCCTGCGGCATGCCGAGTTCGATCTCTTGATCGTGCCGGAGCATGATCGCCTGCGCGGCCCGCAGGTGATCGTCAGCCGCGGAGCGATGCACCGGGTGACGCCGGCGCGCCTCGCCGCCGAGCATAGTCGCTTTGCGACACTGAACGCCCTGCGGCGCCCGATCGTCGCGGTATTGCTCGGCGGCAGCAGCAAGGCCTATCGACTGGGCTTGCGGCGGCTTGGCGAAATCGCCGACGCGATCGCCCGGATGCTGCGCCAATCGGGTGGCTCGGCGCTGGTGACGCCATCGCGCCGGACCGGCAAAGAGGGGACCCGCCTGATCGAGGAGCGGCTCGCCGGATTGCCGGCAACGATTTGGGACGGCGCCGGTGACAACCCCTATTTCGCCTATCTCGCATTGGCCGACGCGATCCTGGTTACCGCCGATTCGGTCTCGATGATCAGTGAAGCGGCGGCGACCGGCAAACCCGTACACATCCTCGAGCTCGGTGGCGGCAATGCCAAATTCGCCCGCTTTCATCAATCGATGCGGCAGGCGGGGATCACCCGGCCGTTCGCCGGGCATCTCGAGACCTGGTCTTACCCGATCCCAGACGATACCGCACGCGCCGGTGCAGCGGTGCGGGCGCTGGTTCTGAGCCGGCTTGGCGAGCAGCACCGGGCATGAAGCCGCTCGCCATCTACGCAGCGCTGGTGGCCGCGACGGCCGCCTTCTTTTTGCTGGTCCCTCAGGTCGATCTCTGGGTCAGCGGCGCCTTCTATGTGCCGCAACGCGGTTTTGTGCTGCGCGATTGGGCGCCGCTTGCCGTCATCTACCACGCCGTCCCATGGATCACCTGGAGCATCGTCGTGATCCTGGTCGCCGCAACGGCGTGGCTCTTTCTGATGCAGCGGCCGCTGTGGCGGTTTGACCGCAAAGCATTGCTGTTTGTCGCCCTGTCGACGGCACTGGGTCCCGGGCTCGTCGCCAACACGGTCCTGAAGGACCATTGGGGCCGTGCTCGACCAACACAGATCGAAGCCTTTGGCGGGGTGCACCATTTCACCCCGGCGCCGCTGCCGGCGGCGCAATGTTCGCGCAACTGCTCGTTTGTCTCGGGTCACGCGGCACTTGGCTTCGGTCTCGTCGCGTTCGCGTTTCTGCTGCCGCCTGGCGTGGTCCGGCGTCGCGCGATCGCGGCAGCCCTGGGCTTTGGCGCGTTGGTGGGCGTCGTCCGCATCGCCCAAGGCGGGCATTTCCTGTCGGACGTCGTCTGGGCCGGGCTGCTCGTCTATGGCACGACCGCGATTTTTTATTGGGGTATCGTCGAAAAAGACCTGCTCGCAGCGCCAGCGGCCTGCCGGCTCTATCGGTTCATCAACCGCTATGCCGCGGCCATATTGCGGTGGGGATGGCGAGAGCCGACCGCTCGCTTCGCGGTTGCCGCGGTACTGACCGCAATTCTGGTGATGGTTTCGATCGACTTCGTCGATCAGCCGGCAGCCCTTTACGTGCATGCGGACCCCGATCTGCACGCATTGTCCGCGCTGATCAGCCGGCTCGGCGAGGGCTGGGGGTGGCTCGTGCTGTTCGCTGTCGCCTTCGTCACGCTGCATTGGGGCGGCCGATTGCCGCGGCTGCACGATATCGCACCGAGGATGCGCGCCTGGTCGGCGATACCCGCATTTTTGTTCGTCTCGACCGCGGTCGCGGGGCTGGCGGCCGACATCCTCAAGATCGTCCTCGGCCGGATGCGGCCGAAACTGCTGTTCGGGCGGGATCTTTACGGCTTTACCTGGCTGTCGCTGAGGCCCGACCACTGGTCCTTTCCGTCCGGTCACACCGCGACCTTTATCGCCTTGATGACGGCCTTGTGGTGGTTGTGGCCGCGGCATCTGTTGTTCTACGTCCTCGCCGCTCTGATCGTCGCCGCCAGCCGAGTGACCGTCGGCGCCCATTATCCAAGCGATGTGATCGGCGGCGCTTTTATCGCGATATTGGCCACCCAATGTGTGGCGTGCGGGTTCGTCCGCTCGGGCATCAATCTTCGCGCCGCCAGCCGCGGCTGGTACGGTTCGGATATCCCGCCATGGCCCTGTCGCGCCATCCGGCTGCGCCTGATGAGCGGCCGCCGGCGCGCTGGTATCGAACCCGACGCGCCGATCGGCTGGGGTGGATGGACGCGGTTTCGCCCGGCCGAGAACCGGCCGCGCCCAGGGCGGTAACAGAGAACCCAGCCGCTCGCACCAGATTGCTGCCAGTGCTGGCGATAGGGATTTGACATTTGGCGTCTATCCCCGGTTTTCGGCATGCCCGCCAGCGGCCACCCCCGGGGCGATCGGAGAGCCCGCTGGCTGCCTCCTGTTCATGCCAGGGACGGTTCATGCCGGGCAGGACGCTGGCCCCCCGCTGTCGCGGGATGACAAAGGGATCGCCGATCGCGATCGTCTTTTGATTGGTACCACCAGACGGCGGATCTGGTGCGCTGCGAACAGCGATGCTATGCCGCGCCAGCACCATCGCGAGGCGAAAATGGACAATACTCTCGACCGCCTTGATAAAAAGCGCCGCGCGGCGCGCGCGGGCGGCGGGCCGGCGCGTGTCGAAGCCCAGCATCGCCGCGGCAAACTGACAGCGCGCGAGCGGATCGAATTGCTGCTCGACCCCCAATCCTTTGAGGAATGGGACATGTTTGTCGAACATCGCAGCCACGATTTCGGCATCGACCAGAATCGCATCCCCGGCGACGGGGTGGTCACCGGCTATGGCACGGTCAACGGCCGGCTGGTTTTTGTGTTCAGCCAGGATTTTACCGTGTTCGGCGGCTCGCTGAGCGAAGCTCACGCCGAAAAGATCTGCAAGATCATGGACCAGGCGATGAATGTCGGGGCGCCGGTCATCGGCATCAATGATTCCGGCGGGGCGCGCATCCAGGATGGGGTCGCCTCGCTTGCCGGCTATGCCGAGGTGTTCGAGCGCAATGTCCTGGCCTCCGGGGTGGTGCCGCAGGTGTCGCTGATCATGGGGCCGTGCGCCGGTGGTGCCGTCTATTCGCCGGCGATGACCGATTTCATCTTTATGGTCACCGACACCTCATACATGTTCGTGACCGGGCCTGAGGTGGTGCGCACCGTCACTCATGAAACCGTGACCCAGGAGGAACTGGGCGGGGCTTTGACCCATACCGGCCGCTCCGGCGTCGCCGATCGCGCCTTTGCCAATGATGTCGAGGCGTTGCTTGAATCACGCCGGTTCATCGATTTTCTGCCGGCCTCGAACCGGGTGATGCCGCCGCTGCGGCCAACCGCTGATTCGAGCCATCGCATCGAGCCGTCGCTCGACACCCTGGTCCCGACCAACCCGAACAAGCCCTATGACATCAAGGAGTTGATCCTGAAAGTCGTTGATGACGGCGATTTCTTCGAGATCCAGCCGGGGTTCGCGCGCAACATCGTTATCGGGTTTGCCCGCATCGAGGGCTCGACGATCGGCATCGTCGCCAATCAGCCGATGGTGTTGGCCGGCTGCCTCGACATCGACAGTTCGCGCAAAGCGGCGCGGTTTGTGCGGTTTTGTGATTGTTTTAACGTGCCGATCGTGACCTTTGTCGACGTGCCCGGGTTTCTGCCGGGAACCGCTCAGGAATATGGCGGTATCATCAAGCACGGCGCCAAATTGCTCTTCGCGTTCGCCGAAGCGACGGTGCCAAAGGTCACCCTGATCACGCGAAAGGCCTATGGCGGCGCTTACGATGTGATGAGTTCGAAGCATCTGCGCGGCGACGTGAATTTCGCCTGGCCATCGGCTGAGATCGCGGTTATGGGACCAAAGGGCGCGGTCGAGATCATCTTTCGTTCCGATCTCGGCGATGTCGCCGCGATCGAGGCGCGCGCACAGGAATATCGTGACAAATTCGCCAATCCGTTTGTCGCGGCGAGCCGTGGCTTTATCGATGACGTGATCCAGCCGCGCGATACGCGGCGGCGGCTCGCCAAGGCGCTCGCGATGCTGCGCGGCAAGACACTCTCCAACCCGCCCAAAAAACACGACAACATCCCGTTATGACCGGCGGCCGATCTGAACGGGCGCCGCCGGTCGGGACAGCTGCAGGACTAATGGCCTGATAAGTTCGCAACTTCGCGTTTGACGATCAAGGCGTCGACGATTGTCAAACCTCGATCGTGGAGGATGACCGGGTTGAGGTCGATCTCGGCGATCTGGTCGGCGTGGTCGGCGGCAAAACGTGACAGGGCGGCGATCACCTCGGCCAGCGCCCCCTTATCGGCGGGCTCGGCACCGCGCACGCCGTCGAGAAGCGCCGCACCGCGCAATTCGCTCAACAAGGAAAGCGCTTCGTCGGGGCCGATCGGGACCGGAGCGAAGACCACATCGCGCAACACCTCGACATGGATGCCGCCCAAGCCGACCATCAGCATCGGGCCAAAATCGGGGTCGCGGATGATGCCGAGAATGATTTCATGTCCCGGTGGCGCCATCCGTTGCACGAGCACACCTTCGATCGCGGCGCCAGGGCGGGCGGCATCGGCGTTGGCCAGTATCCGTTCATAGGCCTCGCGCACCGCGACCTCGCCCTCGATCCGCAGCGCCACCGCACCCGCCTCGGTCTTATGGGTGATATCGGGCGACTGCACTTTGAGCGCTACCGGCCCGCCGATCCGGGCGGCGGCAGCCACGGCGTCGTCTGTGGAGGTCGCCAACGCCTCGGCCGGGCGCGGGATGCCGTAACCGGCCAGCAGCGCCTTGGCCTGATGCTCGGTCAAAACTGGGCCGGCGGCAGCGAGCGTACGGGCCGTCTCCTCGCGCCGGCCGGGCGCCATGGCGGGTGGCAGTACCCGGCCCCGCCGAGCTTGAAAGCGGGCGTAGTCGACCAGGGCGCCGATCGCGCGCGCGCAGCTTGGCATCGAGGTGTAGACCGGAATCCCGGCCGCGGCAAAGGCCGCGATCGCCTGCGGCGAGGCGCTAGTATAGGTGCTGAGCAGGATCGGCTTGTCGCGCGGGCCGGAAAGCTCGGCCAGTTCCTCGGCCCGCTTGATCGCGGTCGCATCATTGGCGAGCGAGCCGATCAGCAGGATCGTGTCGATCCGCTGCGACTCCCGCACGATCTCGACCAACCGGGCATAGCCGACCTCGTGGATCGCCTGGGCCGTGCCGTCCACCGGGTTTTGCGCCGAAGCGTAGGACGGCAACAGTGCCAGCACGCGCTGTTGGATCTCGTTTTCAAGGACTGGCAGTTCGAGACCGTGCGCCGACAGGATGTCGGCCATCCACACCGCGCTGCCGCCCGAACCGGTGATCACCGCCACACGGTTGCCCGCCGGCAGCGGACAAAAGGCGAAGGCGGCGGCGACATCGAGCATATGGTCGAGATCGTCGCCGCGAATGATGCCGTGATGGCGAAAGATCGCGTCGTCGATGACCCCGGCATGGGCCAGCGAGCCGGTATGCGAGGCGGCCGCGCGGCGGCCGGCATCGGAACGGCCGACTTTGGCAACGATCAGCGGCTTGCCGGCAGCGGCCGCCTTGTCGGCAACCGAGCGAAACCGATCGGGGCGGCGGATGGCTTCGAGATATAAGAGAAAGATGTCGGCGCCGCCGTGGTCGAGCGCCCAGTCGACATAATCATGGGCTTCGAGGACCGTCTGATTGCCGGCGCTGACCTGATAGGTGAAACGCAGCTGGCGGTCGCGCCCTCGGTTCAGGAACGCGAAGGTCAACGCACCGCTTTGACAGCTGACTGCGATCGGCCGACCGTGTGGTGTCGCCGGCAACAACGGGCGCTGGGGATCGTGAAACACCGGGCTGAAGGTCGCCACAACCCGTTGCAGCGGGTTGACCAATCCCTCCGAATTCGGCCCGCAAACGAGGATGCCATGCTTTTCGGCGACCCGGCGCAGTTCCAGGTCGCGGGCGTGTGCCGCCTCGCCGCTCTCCTCGGCAAAGCCCGAGCTGATGATGACCGCGGCCCGGATGCCGCGCGCACCGCATTCGTCGAGGGCGCCGGGCACCACCGCTGCCGGCACCACAATGACTGCGAGATCAGCAGCTTCCGGCAGATCGCCGACCGAAGCATAGGCGCGCAGACCGAGGATTTCGGTCTGGCTGCGGGTGACCGGATAGACGCGACCAGCATAGCCGTGGCCGATCAGCGCGTGGGTCAGCCGTCCGCGCAGCGTTTCGGTATCGCCCGAGGCGCCGATCACGGCGATGCTGGTGGGGGCGAGCAGGGGGCGAAGATCAGGCATCGGATCAGCGCAGTCCGAGACCGCGGGCGATGATGCCGCGCAGGATTTCGCGGGTGCCGCCCTGGATCGTCAGCTTGGGCGCAATCAGCGTCGTGTAGCGCAGCGCCTCCTCAAAGCGGTCGTCGTTGGCATCGGGCTGCTGGTCACCGGCCGGGGGGGCCAACAGCCTGATCCTGTCGGGCAAGGCCTGCTCGAAATTGGTGCCGAGATCCTTGACCACAGCCGCTTCGACCGCCGGCGTCTTGCCGGCCTGCAGCATGCCCGCGACCGACAACGACATGCGGCGCAGAGTGGCAAGATGGGCGACCTGGCGGCCGATGCCCTCGGCGACGCGCTCGTCCGGCTCGTCGCCGGCAATGCGGACAAATTCCACCAGCGCCGACAGCGTCTCGATCCAGCGGTCGGGGCCGCTGCGTTCGTAGGCGAGTTCGTCGGTTGCCTGCTTCCAGGCCATGTCGACCTCGCCGATCAGATGCGAGTCGGGCAGAAAGGCGTCGTCAAACACAACCTCGTTAAAGTCGTGGCCGCCGGTTAGATTGATGATCGGGCGGATGGTGATGCCCGGCGTCTTCATCGCCACCAGAAACTGGGTCAGGCCGTGACGGCGGTTTTCCTTGGTCGGTGGCGAGGTGCGCAACAGCGCGATCATGTAATCGGCTTCGTGCGCATTTGACGTCCAGATCTTGCGGCCGTTGACCAGCCAGCCGCCAGCGGTCCTGGTGGCGCGGGTCGAGGCGGCGAACACGTCCGATCCGGAATTGGGCTCGGAGAGGCCAATGCAAAAGCACAATTCGCCAGCGGCGATCTTGGGCAGGATCTGCTGCCGGATCTCCTCCTGGCCATAGCGCAGGATGACCGGTCCCGATTGCCGGTCGGCGGTCGAATGGGCACGGGTCGGCGCGTGCGCCGCCAGCATCTCCTCGGTGACGACATAGCGTTCGAGCTGCGAGCGCTCATGGCCGCCGTATTGTTTTGGCCAAGTCATGCCGATCCAGCCCCGCGCGCCGACCTTGCGGCTAAATTCGCGGGAGAACCCGCCTTTGCCGCGATGCGACGACAACGTGCCGGCTTCGGCCTCCCGGCGCAGAAAGGCGCGGACCTCCTGGCGTAATTCCTTGGCCTCGGGCGGCAGTTCGACCGGGTCGAAACGAAAGCTGGTCGTCATCGGGGCCTCACTTGCTGGCGTTGCGCCCGCGAGAGGTTGGCAAAAGATTTCACTTATCCTGGGCGACAAAGGGCCAGAGCTGGTCGGCGCCCTGCGAGGCAACCATCCGGCCGAGGCGCGTCGCCCACACGGTCTCGTTGCCGAATTCTTCGCGCCAGCTCCACAACCGGCGGGTCGCGTGATGCAGGGTATGCTCATAGGTGAACCCCATCGCACCATGGACCTGATGAGCAATGGCAGCACCGGTGCCGGCGGCCTCGCCGGCGCGCACCTTGGCGATCGCCACCTCTGCGGCATTCGGTTCCGGACCGGCGCACGCCTCGGCCGCGAGGTCGGCCGCCGCACCCGCAGCGGCGACTTCGCCGGCAAGGGCCGCAAGATTATGCTGAACCGCTTGGAATTTTGCGATTGGCCGGCCGAATTGCGAACGGTCGAGCGCCCATTGCACCGATTGCTCGAGGATCTTTTCGAGCGCACCAGCGATCTGCTGCGAGCGAACCGCGGCGCCAAAGCACTGGATCAGATCCTGATCGAGGGCGACGGGTTTCACGGTCGAGGGAACAACGCCGTCAAACAAAACCGTGTCGCGCGGCTCGCCGGCAAGGCTCTTGTTCTCGGCAATCGCAAGATTTTTGGCCGCAACCAGGGCGACGACCCGCTCGCCGGCGCGATCAGCCAGAACGGCGATATGGGTAGCGGCGCTGGCAAACGGAACACGGCGGGCGCGGCCCGCCAGCCTGCCATCGGCGGCGAGCCTGATGTGCCCGTCGGCATGCACCGGGGCGATCGTCATCGGCCCGGCCGGCACCTCGATCCTGGCGCGCGCCAGCAGCCAGCCGGCCATCAACGTCTCGGCGAGCGGCACCGGCACCGCAAACCGCCCGGCCATGCGCAGCACCGCAAAGCCGTCGGCCATCGCCGCCCCGGCGCCGCCGAGTTCCTCGGGGACCCAGGCAAGCGGCAACCCGGATCCGGCAAGCGCGTCCCAGAGTACCTTGGGCCACACGCCCTTTTCGGCGTCGTTGATCGTCGCCGGCTCGCACAGATCGTGAAA
>DATJLK010000193.1:0-36807 GCA_035509615.1 Allostellaceae bacterium
CCGCCATGCGCGAAGGCGACCTCGGTCATGCCGCCGATGTAGTCGTTGAGCAAAGGTGCAATGATCTTGAGATCGATGGCCTCGACCATCGAGGTGAATTCGGAGATGTCGGTAAACAACGAAGTGATGTCGCGACGCTGACCGCCGAGATCGACGGCGTCGGGGTCGCTCGCCAGTCGTTCGGCGAGGTTCGGGGAAAAATAGCGTGACAGCAACGCATGCGCCCGTTCGGCCTCGGCCTGCCGTCGACGCGCTTCGCGGATCCGCTCGATATGCGCGAGAGTCTTGCGAATCGTGGTCTCGAGATCGGCAAAGTCGATCGGTTTGGTAATGAAATCAAACGCGCCGCGGTTCATCGCCGTACGGATATTTGCCAAGTCGCCATAAGCAGAGACGATGACGGTCGACAGCGGGTCGTCGGTTTGCTGGATCCTTTGCAGCAATGTCAAACCGTCCATACGCGGCATGTTGATATCGCTGAGCACCATGTCGAAATCATCCGCGTTGGCGATCATGTCGAGCGCCTCGAGCCCGTCATGGGCAAAGCGAAACCCAAATTCGCCACCGCGGATCTGACGGCGAAAACGCTGTTGGACCAGCGCCTCGAGATCGGGCTCGTCATCGACCACGAGGATGGTCGCGGTCATCCCTCTCCTCCTCGGCCGGCATCGGCGGCGGCCATCGGGCACGGCAAGGTTACGATAAACTCGGTGTAGTCCCCGGATTTGGTCTCAACGTCAAAAGTGCCGCCATGCTGGTTTACGATAATATCATGGCTCAACGACAGACCGAGCCCGGTCCCCTCACCTGCCGGCTTGGTCGTGAAGAACGGATTGAAAATTTTTTCGCGCACCGGCTCCGGGATGCCGGTGCCGTTGTCGTGGACCCGGATCTCGATCCGATCAGCCAAGGCGCGAGTGGCGACCGACAATGCCGGCAGATAGCCGGGACCGGGAGCGCCGCGTTGGCGCTGACGCAGCGCGTAAAGGCCGTTCGAGAACAGGTTCAACAGGACGCGGGTCAACTCCTGCGGGTAAACCTCGCATTCGCCGACGCCCGGATCGAGATCGCGGCGCAAGGTGACGTTGAAGTCGGGATGCTCGGCACGGGCGCCGTGATAGGCAAGGTTCAGAGCCTCTGCGACAAGCGCATTGAGGTTCGTCGAGCGCCGCTCACCGCCGCCGGAACGCGAATGCATCAGCATGTTTTTGACGATGCTGTCGGCGCGTCTGCCGTGCTCGACGATCTTGGCGAGATTGCCGCTCAAGGTTTTGGCCAAATCTTCGATCTCGGCGCGCGTCTCCGGAGAAAGGGTTGCGTTCTCGGCCGCCAGCGCGTCGTGCAGATCGGTGATCAGTTCTCCGGAAAGTTCAGCAAAATTGTTGACGAAGTTTAGCGGGTTCTTGATTTCATGGGCGATCCCCGCTGTCAACTGACCGAGTGCCGCGAGCTTCTGGGTCTCGACCAGCCGATCCTGAGCCTGGCGCAGATCGGCAAGGGCGTGTTCGGCGGCGAGCCGCGCGTCGCGCGCGGACTGCTCGCTGGTCTGCAACGCCACGGTGCGGGCCTCGACCTTGGCTTCGAGGGTTTCGTAGGATTCCCGTACCTTGGCTGCCATTTGGTTGAACCGCTCGGCCAGGATTTCGATCTCGTCGCCGGTATGGATGACGATCGGGGCACTGAGTTCACCCGATCCGAGGCGGTCGGCGCCGTCCTGCAGCCGACGGATCGGCACCACCATGCGCCGCGCCAGCACGGTGCCCAAGCCCGCCGCGAGCAACAGCCCGAGAGCGAGCAGGGTGGCCACGCGATAGAGCGAGGCGTAAACCGGCGCCAACGCCTCCCCCAGCGACGTCTCGACAAATACCGCCCAATCGAGCCGCCGCACCGGGGCAAATACGGTCAGTTCCTTGCTGCCGTCATGCTCTCCGGCAATCTGTCCGGTCGCGACCGGCGGGCCGCCATTCAGACTTGCCAGCGCCGCTTTTACTTGCGGTTTTGCTGCCCAGTCGGTATTGCGCAGCACCAGATTGGGGTCGGGATCGGCGATCAATCGCCCGTGATGGTCGACGACATAGGCGTACCCGGTACGCCCGACATGCATCCGGCCGATCAGATCCCAGATAAATCTCAGGTCGATATTGGCAAGCGTGACCCCGGCCTGATGACCATCATGCTTGACGGCGATCGTCATAAAGGGTTCGGACTGATTGCGAAAATAGACCGGGCCAAAGCAGACGCCGGTCTTTTCGGCCTGGACAACGCACGGATCGGATGAAAGATCGATGTTGCTGTCAACCATGTCGGGGGCGGTGCGAGATAGCTTCAACCGTTGCTTTCCCTGTCCATCAATCTCGGCGACATCGGAAATCGCCGGCACCTCTCGCAGCAGCCGGACAAGATCATAACGCCGCTGTTCGAGTGGCAGCCCATCCCATTGCAGTGGCGTCGTCCACCCCAGTTGGGTCTCGATATCGGAGACAAACTCGGTGATCCGCCCGGCCGCATCGCGTGCCTTTTCCTGCTGCATCTGCACAGCGACCTGTTTGGCTTTGTCATAGCCGAGCCACATGTCGAGCCCGCCGCTGACCGCCAGCACCAGGCTGACAAGCCCGATGAAGGCGAGCGCCAGCTTGACCGTGAGACCAAACCGGAAATGCCGCCGATAATGCGGCGCGGCCCCGGCCGTCTGGCCTCCGGCTAGGGTGAGCGGGATGGCTTTTTTGGCGAGCATGAAAGCGCAGCTCCGATCATTCGACCACCTCGGCGGCGCGGGCGAGCAGCGACAGCGATATCGTCAAGCCGATCGGCTCGGCAGTTATGAGATTGACCGCCACGACAAATCGGCTCGGCGTCTCGAGCGGCAGGTCGGCCGGACTGGCCCCTTTGAGAATGCGAAAGGCGAGGTCTGCGGCACGGTCGAACATCTCGACGATATCAGAACCATACGACATCAGACCACCGTCCCGCACCAGAAAGCCGTGTTTGAAGTCGGCAGTTTATATTTGGCGGCAAGGTCGAGCACGCGCTTGCGGTTCAACAGCGTCAATACGTCGGTAACTATTAAAATTGCGTCAGGCGGCGTTTTCATCATCGCCGAGAACGCCTCGTCGAAATCGCCGGGCGCCCGCGCGCCAAGCGATTCGACATCGAGGCCGGCACTGCGCACCCGCGCTTTGGCCGCGTTTTGGCGCCATCCGGTGCCGAACGGGCTCTGATCGGTCGGATCGACCGCCGTCGCCAGCAGCCCGATCCGATAAGCCGCCGAGGATGTTTGTGCCTGCGCCGGTGCCAGACCGAACGTGGCGGCCAATATCAAAACCACGCCCGAGACGCACGGTCCCATCATACGAGACGGTTTGGCAGCATGCCGGACCATACGTCGAAGAGCCCTCTCGCCCAAGCGGCGTGTTCGACAACATGCCGTGATCGGACACGCGGCGGAACTGCGATAGTGTCACCGCGAAGGAGTGAGGCGGTCATGGCCGAAACAGCCTATGTCCTCGCGATAGATCAGGGAACGACCAGCACGCGTGCGATTTTATTCGACGCGGTCGGCGCGGTGCGGTCGAGTGCGCAGATCGAACTGACCCAGCACTATCCGCAGCCGGGTTGGGTCGAGCACGACCCGGAAGAGATCTGGCGCAGCGTCGTGACCGCCTGCCGCGAGGTCGCCACCGCAGCCGATGGGCCGATCACTGCGATCGGCATTGCCAATCAGCGCGAGACGACGATTGTCTGGGAGCGCGCCACCGGCCGTCCTCTCTATAATGCGATCGTGTGGCAGGACCGGCGCAGCGCTGGGTTGTGTGCCCGGTGGCAGCGCGCCGGCCTCGCCGGGATCGTCGGGCAGCGGACCGGGCTGGTCATCGATCCATATTTTTCGGCGTCGAAGCTATCCTGGCTGCTCGACCATATCGCCGGGCTGCGGCGCCGCGCCGAACAGGGCGAAATCGCGTTTGGCACGATCGACAGCTTTCTGTTGTGGCGGCTGACATCGGGCAAATGCCATGCCACCGACGTCACCAATGCCGCCCGAACCATGCTGTTCGATATCAATCGGCTCGATTGGGATGCGGAATTGCTGGACGCATTCGACATCCCGCCGGCACTGTTGCCCGAGGTCTTTGATACCGGCGCCAAATTCGGTACCACCGCGCCCGAGTTCCTCGATGCCGCGATCCCGATCGCGGCCCTGATTGGCGATCAGCAGGCGGCGCTGATCGGCCAGGCGTGCTTTCGCCCCGGCATGATCAAATCGACCTACGGCACCGGCGCCTTTGCGCTATTGAATATTGGCGCCCGTCCGGCACCATCGCGTCATCGGTTGTTGACGACGGTCGGGTATCGGCTTGCCGGCCGCACCGCCTACGCGCTCGAAGGCAGCATTTTTGTCGCCGGTGCGGCGGTGCAGTGGCTGCGTGATCGCCTCGGCATCATCGCAACTGCCGCTCAATCCACCAGCCTCGCAACCCAGGCCGATCCGCGTCAGCGCCTTTACCTCGTGCCGGGTTTCGCGGGGCTCGGCGCGCCTTATTGGGCGCCCGACGCCCGCGGCGCGCTGATCGGACTGACCGCCGATTGCGGACCGGCCGAAATCGCTCGCGCCGCACTCGCTGCAGTCGGCTATCAGACCCGCGATCTGGTCACAGCGATGGCTGCCGACGCCGGCGTCGAGGTCACGAAACTGCGGGTCGATGGCGGGATGACGGTCAGCGACTGGACGATGCAGTTTCTCGCCGACATCCTGCCGATGACGGTCGAACGGCCGGCCGTCATCGAGACCACCGCCTGGGGTGCGGCTTATGCTGCCGGGCTGACGCACGGCATTTATCCCGATCTGGAAACCGTGGCGGATCGCTGGCAAGCCGAACGCCGCTATACGCCGCAAATGCCGGCTGACGAACGCGAAGAGCGCTATGCCGGATGGCGCCGCGCGGTCGCCGGCGTGCTCGCCGCGGTGCCACCCTTTCCCGCAGGAGATCACGATGCCAAACCTTGAACTCTGGCCCGGCCTGCCGTTTGACGAATGGCGCGATAGCTGTGCCACCCTCCACCTGTGGATGCAAATCATCGGAAAGATCCGCTTGGCGCAGGCGCCGCTGATCAATCACTGGTGGCAGGTCCCGCTCTATGTGACGAGCCGCGGTCTGACAACCTCGCCGATGCCGCATGGCGAGCGCACATTCCAGGTCGATTTCGATTTCATCGATCATCGGCTGGTGATCGCGGGCAGCGATGGGGCGACCGATGGCTTCGCGCTGCGGCCGCAACCGGTCGCGGATTTCTATAAAGAGGTGATGCGGCAATTGCATGCGATGCGGTTGGATGTGCAGATCTGGACAACACCGGTCGAAATCCCCGATCCGATCCCGTTCGAACAGGATCGCCGCCATGCCGCTTATGATCCTGAATACGCCAATCGCTTCTGGCGGGTATTGGTCCAGGCTGACCGCGTGTTCACCGCGTTTCGCAGCCGCTTTATCGGCAAGGTCAGCCCGGTGCATTTCTTTTGGGGCAGTTTCGATCTGGCAGTGACGCGGTTTTCGGGGCGGCGTGCGCCGCCGCATCCGGGCGCCCCCAACATCGCCGACAAGGTTACCCGCGAAGCCTATTCGCACGAGGTCATCAGCTGCGGTTTTTGGCCGGGCGGCACCGGGATGGAACAGCCGATGTTTTATTCCTACGCCTACCCGCAGCCGGCCGGCTTTGGCGAAGCGCCGGTCCGACCGGCAGCCGCCTTTTATAGCCGTGATTTCGGCGAATTCATTTTGCCCTACGAGGCCGTTCGCCAGGCGACCGCACCCGACGAAACATTGCTCGATTTCCTGCAGAGCACCTACGATGCCGCCGCCACGCTCGCACGCTGGGACCGCACGGAACTGGAACGTGCGCCCTCGCCGTGAACCTTTTAACCCCACTGCCGCAGGCGAGCCTCGCCGAAGCGGTCGAGATCGTGCTCAGCCGTCCCGGTATCCGCATCGAGCGCATCGTCTCCCGAGGCCAGGCGAGCCCGCCCGGCTTCTGGTACGACCAGAACGAAGGCGAATGGGTAATGTTGTTATCGGGTGCGGCCCGGTTGCGCTTTGCCGAAGAACCCGAGGCCCGTGCGCTCGCAGCCGGTGATTGCCTCGACATCGCGCCGCATCGCCGCCACCGCATCGACTGGACCGATCCGGCGACGCCGACCGTCTGGCTCGCAGTGTTCTACCGCGCCGATTAGCCCGGGTTTGTCACTTCGGCGAAGCGTACAAGCCGGCCAGGGCGCGAAAAAGCTCGTCAGCGGCGGACGGTCCCGCGGTGCAAGCGAGAGAAACGGGTGGGCAAGCGGTTCGGTGCGGTCTGGCGCCAGAGCGCTCTAACCGACCGAATTGTATACCTCGCGCCAACGCCGGATGGCGTCGAGGTGACCATCGACCGTGGTGAGTCCTGCGCCCATCGTCACAACCGAGATGTGGCTTCCCCCGGCGGCGCGCCACCCGGCAATGTCGCCGGGCCACTGGTTGTCACCACGGCTGTATTGCTGAACGGATTCAAAGCCGAACGCCGTGGCATCCCTCCCCAACCCGCGCAGCTTGGCCTCGATCTTCGCCTTGTTTTGGGGCGCCTCGGTCTGCGTCCGAGCGCCAAACAGAAAGCCGTCTCCGATCCTGGCTGCCCGGTCATACGCGGCCTCGCTGGAACCGCCGAACCAGATCGGGATTTGCCGTTTCGGCCGCGGCAGGATCCCGGCCCGGTCGATCCGGTGGTCGCGGTCCTCATGGGTCACCACGGGCTGCGCCCACAGCTTGCGCATCAGTGCGATCTGGTTCTCCTGCCGCCGGCCGCGGCGGCGGAAATGATCGTGCATCTCCAGCCCGTCGAATTCGACCCAGTTCCAGCCGACCCCGACGCCGAGGCGAAGGCGCTCATTGGAAAACAGGTCGACATCGGCGGCCTGCTTGGCGAAGAGCGCGGTCTGCCGCTGCGGCAGGATGATCACGCCGGTAACCAGTTCGATCGTCTTGGTGATGCCGGCGAGGTAGGCATAAGTGACCAATGGCTCGTGGAACGGATCGGTTTCCTTATAGGGGCCGGTCAACCTCGGGACTCGGCCGGCATGTTCGGCACCGAGGACATGGTCGTAGATGACGATGTGGTCGTAACCCAAATCCTCGGCGGCCTGGGCAAACGCCTTGACCGCCCCGGTATCGCCGCCGAGTTCGATCTGCGGATAAACCACGCCAGCTTTCATCGTTCACTTCCTCTTACGGTATCTCCTTTCTCTTTTATGATGTTATGCGGGCGGCAGATAGAGTCGTCGCGCGACAGGCGACGGCTCTGGGTCGGTCGGCCTGCCAACGCCGGCGACAAAAAGGGCGGGTGAGCGTGACTTTCGCAGGGTGCTGGCGTTGATCGACACCGGCACCCAGCCTTGACGGCGGGGTTGGGTGGGCGTAGGAAGGCCAGCCGAATTCGGCCCGGTCCGCGCGGGCAGAATCACTTGGATGATTGAGGGTGAGACATGGCGCGCAGATGCGCGATTAGCGGCAAGGGCGTGCTCGTCGGCAACAATGTCAGCCACGCCAACAACAAGACAAAGCGGCGGTTTTTGCCCAACCTGCAGCACATCACGCTCTTGTCCGACCTGCTCGGCCCGGTCAGGCTGCGAATCGCCGCGGCGGCGATCCGGACGATCGAGCACAAGGGCGGCATCGATGGGTTTTTGCGCAGCACCCCGGATCGGGAATTGACCTCGGAAATCCGTCGGCTCAAGCGCCGGGTCGAGGCGGCGGCAGCGCGTCGTAGCGCCTAAACGCGGGCCGGGTGCGGCGCCCCGACGGGGCTTCGCCCCGGTGCGAGCGGATACGGCGCCTCGCCGCCGCGGCAGCGCTGATCGCGACACTGTTTCCGGTCGCGGCCGGAAACGCCGACGTTCCTTATAAAACAACGATAAAGGGAGCCGCTGAGAGCGATCTTTCCGATCTTCTCGATCAGATATCACAACTGAAGGCGCTCGAAAACCGGCCGCCGCCTTCAGATGAAGCGCTGCAGCGCCGCGCCGACGGTGATCTCGCCCGGCTGGCCGACGCGGCCTATAGCCTTGGCTATTGGGACGCGCATTTCTCCTATCAGATCGACACCGCCGAGCATCCGGCGCGAGTCACGGTCATGGTCTCGCCGGGGCCGCTCTATCATGTCGCATCAATCGCCGTCCTCGGGACCGACGGCAAGCCGCTGCCGCGACCGGCGAGCGCCGCCCCGCTGCCGCTGAAACCCGGCGAACCAGCGCGCACCGCCCCGGTCGTCGCGACCGAGGATGCGCTGCTCGCGGAGTTTGGCAACAATGGCCATCCCTTTGCCAAAGTCGAAAACCGCAAGGTTGTCATCGATCGCGCGACCCATACGATGGCAGTGACCTATGTCATAGCGCCCGGGCCGTCCCTGCGCTTTGGCGCGGTCACCATCTCCGGGCTCAAGACCCTCAACCCCGCCCATATCGATGCCCGGCTGCGCTGGCAGCGGGGCGAACCCTACGACGCGGCAAAGGTCGAGCAAACCCGTCGCGCACTGATCGAAAGCGGTCTCTTCAGCACGGTGCGAATTATACCCATGGCCGATGCGGCTCATCCCGGCACGGCGCTGATCGACATCGAGGCAACCGAACGCCCGCACCGCACGATCGGCGCCGGGGTCGGCTACAACACCAGCCAGGGTGCGGCGGCCAAAGTTTTCTGGGAAAACCGCAATCTCTTTGGCAATGCCGAATCGCTTCGGCTGTCGGCAACCGGCGGGCAACAGGTCTATGCCTTGAACGCCAATTTCCGCCGTCCCGATTTTCTGGTTGCGCGCCAGGATTTTTTGGCGGCGGCGGAAATCGCCGATTACACACCCACCGCTTACCACAGCCGCCGGGCGCTCGCCACGTTTGGCTTCGAGCGCAGCTTTGGCAAGGAAGTGATCGGCGGCATTGCGCTGCAGCTCGAAAAAGCCAATGTCGATGAACTGGCCGACATACAATCGATCATCACCGCAGCGCAGCGCACCCAGCGCTATACGCTGATTGCCGTTCCCGCTTATTTGAAGATCGACACCACCAACAATTTATTGAGTCCGACCAGGGGCTACCGCGCGCAGCTGTCGGTGACACCGACGCACCTCTTTTCGCTGCCCGATTTGGATTATGTGACAAATCTTCTATCGGCCAGCACCTATTTGCCGCTTGGCGCGGATGAACGCGCCGTGCTTGCCGGCCGGGTTCAGTTCGCTTCGCTCGACGGCGCGCCGCTCCTCGAATTGCCGGCTGATCAGCGCCTCTATGTCGGCGGCGGCGGAACGATTCGCCCTTACGCCTACCAGACCGCCGGTCCATTGGCGTCCAACAACGATCCGATCGGCGGCAAATCGAGCCTGGTCCTGAATTTCGAAGCCCGCGTCAAGGTCACCCAAGCCGTTGGCGTTGTGCCGTTTCTCGATGCCGGCAGTGATTACGAGAACAGCCTGCCGCAATTCCGCAATCCGCTGTTTTATGGCGTCGGCCTGGGTCTGCGCTACTATACCGCGTTCGGGCCGTTGCGGCTCGATCTGGCGACGCCGCTCTACCGTCGCAGCAGCGACTCGCCGATCCAGGTTTATGTCAGCCTTGGTGAGGCGTTTTGATCGTAAAAGCCCTGCTTTGATCACAAAGGCCCTGCGTTGGTTCGCCGTAGCGCTCGCGGGCGTCCTCGCGCTGTTCTTTGGCGCCGTCGGATTGCTGCAGACGCGTCCGGGCAAGGATTTTCTTGCCGCCGAGATTTCCCGCCTGGCCAGCAATTCCCGCTTTACCTGGACGTTCGATCGGCTCGGCGGAACGGTGCCGTTCGATATGACCGCCCGCCGGATCACGATCACCGACGACAAAGGCACCTGGCTCACCCTGCGCGATGTCGCCCTCGACATCGATCCGGGCAGTTTATTGTCGGGCAGGCTGCAAATTCGGCTGCTGCACGCCGGCGAATGGGACCAGGCGCGGCCGCCTTCAGGCAGGCCACCGCCGCTCGCCGATCTGCTTCGCATGTTGCACCTGCCGTTCGGCATGATCGTGAACCGGCTGGCGATCGATCGGGTGCTATTGGCGCCGCCGGTGTTGGGCGCTCGCGTTGCCGCCACGATCGTCGGCGATATCTCATTTCGCGGGGCGCTTCGGACCGCTGATCTCGACATCCACCGGATCGACGGCGCGCCCGGCGAGATCAGCCTGCGGCTCGCCCTGACCGGGGCCGAGCCGAGCGTCAAACTGGCGGCGAATGTCGACGATCCAACCGGCATCATTGACGATCGAATCCTCGACCGGACCGATAATCTGCCGCTGGTGCTCACGATCAGGGGCAGTGGACCGGTGTCGCGATGGCACGGCCGGCTGACCGCCGCAGTCGGTCGGAAAGCCTCGCTTGCGGCCGATCTCGCCCTGGTAATGGGACGCGAGACAGCCCTGGGCTTGACTGGGCATGCCGGGGTGGCGGCACTGCTGCCGGCCGATCTCGCGCCGATGATTGGCAACGACGCAAAATTGTCGCTGCATGCCACCTTTGGCGAGCCCATCGTCCTCGATCGGCTGTCACTCGCCACCGCCGCTGGCACGATTGCCGGGAACGGCGCCTTTGACGGCCCAACCGGTGCGGTCGCGGCGCATCTCGACGCCGATCTCCCCGATCTGTCAAAGCTCGCGCCGATCATGGGCGTCAGCCTGCGCGGATCGGCGGTCATTACCGCCGCGCTCAGCGGCACCAGGTCGCGCCCGACGCTCAAGACCGATATTGCCGCCACAAAGATCGGCGCATTTGATGCCGCAATCCGCTCGGTCTCGGCTGAGATCTCGCTGGCGGCGACGGGTTCGCCCGGCTCTACGCAAACGCGGTTTGCAATCGGCGCCAAGGGTCAACTTGCCGGGGTCGCTTTGCCAAAGGGCGGCGCCCTCGCCGCGCGTCTTGGCGAGAAGATCGCGTGGTCGCTCGCCGCTACAATCGACCGCGATGAACACGCGCTCGATCTGACGCATCTCGGGGTTACGACTGAGGGTCTCGGCATCGACGGGAGCGGGCGTCTCGATATTGCCGCGGGCGGTGTTACTGGCGCAATCACTCTCGGCGGGTCGGCCAGCGGGATGCGTACCGGCTTTGCCCCCGCTGATATCTTGCTCGGTCCCGCCCCGTCATTTGCGGCAGAGCTCAGCCGCGACAACGCGGGCGTGCTTACCCTTGACCACCTAGTGCTGACCGGCGTCGCCGCCAAGCTCGCCGGCAGCGCGCGGTTCGATCCGTTGTCGAATGAGGTGAACGCGGCACTCAGCATCGAGCTTCCGCGGCTCGCCGCGCTGCGCCCGGCAATCGGCGGCGAGATCAGCGGCTCGCTCGCGGCCAGAGCAATTGCGCAGGGTCCGCTCAGCCGGCTGCAATTGGCCACCCAATTCGACGGGCGCGGCATTGGTCTTGGTGGGCCCAGGATCGACCAGCTGCGGGTTACCAGCACCGTTGCCGATCTCTCCACACCGATAGCGGCGATCACCGGCAGTTTTCGGACCGGCCATCTCGATGGCCGGCTCGCGGTCGTGGCGCGCCCGGTTGGGGATACCGGCCTCGCGCTCAGCCATCTGCGCGTGACAGCGGCGGACAGCACGATCGCCGGCGATCTCGGCATCGCCTTTGCCAGCCGGCTGGTGCAGGGGTCACTCACCGCGCGCTTTCCCGATCTGTCGCGCTGGTCGGGGTTCGCCGGCAAACCGCTCGGCGGCAGTCTCGATCTGACCGCCGGCCTGACTGCGGCGCGCAACGGTCAGGACCTCGACGTGATGATCGGCGGGGCGCGGCTCGCTCTCGGTGCTGGGGCATCGACGATCGCGATCGGCCGCCTCGCGGCAAACGCCCGGCTTGCCGATTTGTGGCGTGACCCGACGGGGACCGGGCGCCTGGTCCTGCGCGCGGTCCATTCCGGACACCTCGAGTTTTCCAACGCCACTGCGACTTTCGCCAGCCGCGACCCTGGGCGCTTCGCGTTTGACGGCAGTGCTGCCGGTCAGCCGCTGAGCCTGGCGTTTGGCGGCGAGGCCGGCCTCATGACCGGCGGCGCCGATCTTCGCTTGGCGCGGCTCGCCGGTGCGCTCGGAAACCAGAGGTTCGCGCTCGAACAACCCCTCGATCTGAGGCGCCGGGGCAGCGATGTCACGCTGTCGCGACTGGCTCTGCGGTTCGGGTCTGGTCGGCTCGCCGGCACCGGCTCGCTCAATGGCGAAACGCTGGTCGTTACCGCGGACGGCTCAGATCTGCCGATCGGCGGCATCGCGCGGCTGGCCGGTTACCCAAACGTCCACGGCGAGTTGTCGGGCGCCGTCACCCTCGGCGGCAGCGTACGCGCGCCGCGCGGCCGGTTCACCATCCGTGCCGAGCGCTTGGCGCTAGCCGTCTCGCGGCAGACGCAAGTGCCGCACCTGGGGCTCACCGTTGATGGCGACTGGAACGGGCGCGCGGTCGATATGCGCGGGCAGGTCACCGGGCTCCACGGCGACCGGATAGCGCTGACCGGCGCGTTTCCGCTGGTTCTGAGCGAGGCGCCATGGGCAATTTCACTGCCGTCGCAAGGTCGGCTCGCCGTCAATCTCCAGGGCGGCGGCGATATCGGTCATCTCGCCGATCTGCTGCCGCTCGGCGAGGATCGGCTCAGCGGACGATTTGCTGTCGATGCTTCGATCGGCGGGACTGTCGCGGCCCCCATCGCCAGCGGCCAGCTGAAGCTGAGTGGCGCGCGCTACGAGAATTTCGCGAGCGGCGCGGTGCTGAGCGATCTCGACGCCGAACTCGTCGGGAACGGCGACAGCTTCCGGCTGGCCTCGCTCGCGGCTGGAGACGGTGCTGGGGGCTCATTGACCGCGCAAGGCGGGTTTGTGCTGGGCGGAGCAGCCGGGCCGACCGCCGAACTGTCGGCGAAACTCGCAAAGTTTCGCATTGCCGCGCGCGACGAGCTGGTGGCGACGGCGAGCGGCACAATCTCGGTGACGGGTCCGCTGGCGGCGCCCAAGGTGACGGCTCCGCTGACCATCGATCGCGCCGAGATCAACCTGCCGACCAGCCTGCCGCCAAATGTTGTGGTCCTGAAGGTAACCGAATCGAGCGGCCGAACGCCGGTAGCGGCGGCGCAGCACCCCGGGTCGGCGCCGGCGTTTCCGGCACAGCTCGACATAACACTGGGGCTGTCCGGACCGGTGCGGGTCCAGGGTCGGGGCCTCGACAGTCAATGGAGCGGCCGGCTCAAGATCAGCGGCACCAGCGCTGCGCCAAAGATCACCGGTACGCTGACCGCAAACCGCGGCAGCTATACGCTGTTGGGGACGAGCTTTCGATTGACGCGCGGCACAATCACCTTCGACGGCGGCGCCAGGACCGACCCGGCGCTCGACATCATCGCCGAAGCGAGTGCTGCTGACATCACCGCCCAGGTCGTGATCACCGGTTTGGCCTCTGCGCCCAAGGTGAGCCTCAGCTCGACCCCGCTGTTGCCGCAAGACGAGATCCTGGCGCGGGTGCTGTTTGGCAGCAATGTGCGGCAGATGACAGCGGGTCAGGGGCTGGAACTGGCCCAGGCGGCAGCGGCACTGTCGGGCAAAGACCCGGGAGTGCTCGATCGACTGCGCGGCGGTCTCCGCCTTGATTGGCTACGGTTCGGCCAAGGCCCGGCGGGAGCGGCCAGCAGCATCCTCAATCCGAGCATCGTCACCCCGACCAGCCAGAACACGACCGCGGTCAGCGCCGGGAAGTACATTGCTCCCGGGGTCTCTGTCGGGGTCACCCAGGGGGTGTCGCCGCCGACCAGCAAGGTCACGGTCGAAGTCGATCTCGGCCATCACCTCACCGTCGACACCGAAGCCGGCCAGAATAACGGCACCGGCATCGGCCTCAGCTACAATTACGACTACTGAGACACTGGCACTGAGAGGCTGGAGACACTGGTACTGAGAGGCTGGCCCCGCCGATCCCTCCGTCGCGACAGTGGGATCTACCGCATTGCGAGCTCGGCAGGTCTATCTGCACGCGCCGATCTCTATCTCGGTCAGTCAGGGTCAGCCGTGGGATCGGTGGCGGTCAGAGGATCGCGGGCGAGCGGTTCGCCCGGCGCCCGGTTGCGCCTCACTCGATGGCTGTCGCTCGCTCACACTGCGATGTCGTTCGACCTCGCAGTGCGGCAAACCGTTTACTGCACTTTGAGCAGCTGCACGTCGAACATCAGCGTCGCGTTGGGCGGGATCACGCCGCCGGCGCCGCGCGCGCCATAGCCGAGTTCGGGTGGGATAATCAGGGTGCGCTCACCGCCGACCTTCATGCCGGCGACCCCCTCGTCCCAACCCGCGATCACCTGATGCGCGCCAAGGGTGAACTGAAACGGCTGCCCGCGGTCGCGCGAGCTGTCGAATTTGGTACCCTTGGCGCCGTCTTTGTAAATCCAGCCAGTATAATGGACCGAGACGGTCGCACCCGGAGTGGCGGTGGCGCCGTCGCCAACCTTGTTGTCGGTGTATTTCAAACCATCGGGCATCTCGATCACCTTGGCTTCTGCCGCGGCGGCATGCCCGAACGGCGGGCCGGCGGCTGTCACAGCGAGCGCCACGACGGCGCCGGCGAGACGGAGCCCTAGCACGATTTTGCCACGGTCGATAGCCGCCATGCGTCTCTTCCTCCCGATACCGGCCTGTCGCCGGGAAGCCGGGCCGGTTTATGCGATCTTGCTGCCAAGGTGAAACCGGCCAACGTGCCGCAGCGGCAAGACGACACCGAGCGGGCCCATGATGCGTCGGCTGCATTGGCTTAATGAAGGTTGTGCATGAATATTGCGCAGCACATTCGTTTTTATGCGAAAATGTTGCTGGAGCGGACGCTAAGGCGTAGCATCGATGTCGCAGCTTACGAAGGCTGAGCGCAGGGTCGAAGGCCCCGACGGGAACGGGCCCGCGGCGATGGCCCCGGGCTCAAACGGAGCGGGGCAGCGAGGAGAAAAGACCATGGCATATGATCTGCTCATTAAAAACGGTCGCGTCGTCGACGGCTCGGGGGAACCGGCCTTTATCGCGGATGTCGCGGTGCAGGACGGCAAAATCGTCGGGGTCGGCAAGTATGCCGGCGCCGCCGCCAAGCAAACCATCGACGCTGAAGGGCGCGTCGTCGCCCCGGGCTTTATCGATCATCACACCCATTTCGATCCGCAGGCGGTGTGGGACCCGTATTGCGGCTCATGGCTGCATAACGGTCACACCACGGTCATCGTCGGCCAGTGCGGGCAGGTCATCGCCCCGGTGCGGCCCGGCGACGGCGAGTGGTATCTCGAATTCTTCTCCGACGCGGAACAGATCCCACTGCCTGTGCTGAAGGCCGGGGTTGACGTGACCTGGGAATCGGTCGGCGACTATCTGAACGCGCTCGGCAAGAAGCGCGGTATCAATGTCGGCACCCTGGTCGGCCATTCCGGCATCCGCCGCTATGTAATGGGCCAGGCGGCGGACGAGCGGCAGGCGACGCCGGAAGAGATGGCGGCGATGCAGAAGCTGATCCGCGAGGCGATGTATGACGGCGCGCTCGGCTTTTCGACGGCGCCGAAGGATCGCGGCGACCCGGCCGGGGTCGGCGACGATGCCGAGCGTTGGGCGCTCGCCAGCGTGCTCGGCGAACTCGGCACTGGCGTGTTCCAGGTCGCCGGCGGCGCTCCGGGCGGCACCAAACAGACCCGCGAGGTCGCTCGCCAGCTGGCGGCGCGGACCGGGCGGCCGTCGATCTATAATTTGATGTCGGATCCGATCTCGAACCCCGACGAATGGGTCGAGCATCTGAAATGGCTTGAGGACGGGTTCAAGAGCGGCGCGCGCTGCTACGGCTCATGCCTGTCGACCGTCGCCGGCGCGATCTTCGACTTGCAGCGCGGCCTCAACGTGCCGCAGGACGAGGACATCACCCATCCCGAAGGCTTTTTCCGCGGCATGCCGACTTGGGACAAGGTCATGGCCTTGCCCTATCAGGACCGCATGCGGGCGTTCCGCGACCCCGAGCTGCGCAAGGCATTGTCGGCCGAAGCGGTCGAAGGCACGATCGAGCAGCAAGGCGGCATGACCGACCGGCGCGGCCGCGCCCGCGGCCAGTTCAACCGGCGCTGGGACCTCGTCGAGGTGTTTATGACGACAAAGGGCCAGAACCGGCATCTCGAGGGCAAGAGCGTCGAGCAGATCGCCAAGGATCAGAACAAGGGCATCATGGACGCCTTCCTCGATCTGTCGCTCGACGAGGACCTAAACACCTGCTTCCAGGCGATCGACCGTAACAACGATCCGAAGACGCAAAAGCACATCCTCGGGTCGCAATTCACCGTGATCGGCACCAGCGACGGCGGCGGCCGGCCACACACCGCCGACCGGCATGAGACCAGCACCAATCTGCTGGGCCATTGGGTGCGCGACGAGCAGGTGATGACGCTCGAAGAGGCGGTCTACCGGCTGACCGGCAAGACCGCGCTGATGCACGACATTACCGATCGCGGCTTTATCGCCGCCGGCAAGGTCGCCGACATCACGATCTTCGACCCCGACACGATCGCCTCCAAACCGCGCGAACCGGTTGCCTCAATGCCGGCGGGTGGCGTGCAGGTCAGGCGCGAGGCGGTCGGCATCGATCACGTGATCGTCAACGGCACCGTGCTCCTGGAGAATGGCCAGCTGACCGACGCGTTGCCCGGCCAGATCATCCGCGGCCCGCTCTATCAGGGCGCCCGCGCCTAACTCGCCAAGCACCCCTGTTGTGCATGCCCGGGTCATGCCGGGCATGCAGCACGGCATTATCAAGCGCTTGTTATCTTCGTGGCCGGGCTTGACCCGGCCATCTCCGTCTCGACGGCCGCAAGCTCGGCTGTCGGTCGATCGCCGGATGCAGTCCGGTCGCGGGATTCTGCAGAATTGGAGGGACGCATGGCTGAGGGGACAAAGCGGATCGAGCAACTGGCACCGGAATTTGGCCGGATCATCGAGGTATCGCAGCCGATCCAGGAATTGGCCGACGGCTTTGGCGGACCGCAGGGACCGGCCGAGGGGCCGCTGTGGTGGCATGAAGCTGGCTATCTCGTGTTCAGCGACATCCACAACAACCGTCGCATGAAATTCGAGCCAGGCAAGGGCGTGTCGTTATTGCTGGAGCCGACCAACCGCGCCAATGGCCTCACCCGCGATCTGCAAGGGCGACTGCTCGCCTGCGAGCACGATTCGCGGCGCGTGACCCGGCAGGAGCATGACGGCAGCATCACCGTCATCGCCAACAGCTTTCAGGGGCGCCAGCTGAACCGGCCCAATGATGTCGTCGTCAAATCCGACGGCTCGATCTATTTCACCGACCCGTGGACCAGCCCGAATGCGCCCAATCAATGGGATCTGACATTTTCCGGGGTCTATCGGGTAACCCCCGATCTCGGTACCCTAAGCCTGCTGATCGACGATTTTATCGTGCCCAACGGGCTGGCGTTTTCGCCCGATGAGAGCGTGCTCTACATCAACGATTCGCGTCGCGGCCATATTCGCGCCTTCGAGGTTGCCGCCAACGGCACGCTTGCCAAACACAGCGACCGGGTTTTTGTCGATCTGCGCGGCGATGAATCGGGGGTCCCGGACGGCATGAAGGTCGATGTCGAAGGCAACGTCTATTGCGGCGGCGCCGGCGGTTTATGGATCATCGACGCCAAGGGCAAAAAACTCGGCCGCATCGTGCACGGCGCCCCCGCCACGACCAATCTCGCTTTTGGCGGCCCCGACTGGAAAACCCTCTACTTCACCAGCCGCAATCATCTGGGTGCCGTCACTGTCAAGATCCCCGGCCTCCCGGTGCCTGCCGGCAAAAAATAGATTCCGGTTGAACACAGGCTCAGCTGACCCGTCGAAGGGTTTTTGCTCCGGTCGGCGATATGGTGCGCGACCCGCGCGGATCCGGTCAAATTCCGGCTTCCTCGGCGATCCCCGGGGACAGCAGTCTTTCGAGCTGATCGAGGCACTGGGCGCGATCGGGAACGAAGTCGGCGGCTTCCCACCAGCGCTCGACCGCGTCGAGCAAGGCGCCGACGCGCGGCCCCGGCCGCACCCCGCGGGCGGTGATGTCGCGCCCGGTCAAAGGCAGTTTCGGCGCGATCCACTCGCCGGCGATCCCGAGGAGCCGCGCCAACTGGTCTGGGCTGATGATCCCTTCGGCCGCCTGCAACAGGACAAGGTCGCGATAGCGCGGGGCGCCCAGGCGGTAGAGGGAACGGCGCTGTGCCGCCGGATCGCCATCGGGGTCCACGAGCCAGGGGGGCGCCAGAGCCTGCAGGCGGTCGCGCCAGGCGTTTGGCAAGCGCAGTCGTTCCGCCACGGTTTGGGCGCCGGCGGCGTCGACCGCGATCAGCGCCGCAAGCCGGCGCAGCGGGTCAGGCCCAGACTCGCCCGCCATCATTGGCTTGCCCGCCAGCCCCTGTTCGATCGCGATCATCCGCCGCAGCCGGTCGAGCCGCCGTCCCTCGGGCAGGATCACGGCGAGCACCCGGTCTTCCGCCATCATCTCTAGTGCTGCACCGGGATCGCTGGTTTCGAGCAGTCTGACCAGTTCCTGTGCCACCCGCTCGGCCGACAGTTTCGGAAGCTGATCCGCCTGATCACGGCAGGCGGCGCGCGCCTGCGGGTCGCCGGCGCCGATGCCAAACCGCGCTTCGAACCGGTAATAGCGCAAGATCCGCAGCACATCCTCGGTGATGCGGGTTGCCGGGTTGCCAACAAAGCGCACGCGTCGCGCCGCAAGATCGGCCAATCCGCCGGTCGGATCGTCGAGGGTCCCATCGCGCGACAGGAAGATTGCGTTGATTGTAAAGTCGCGGCGGGCGGCGTCGGCGGCCCAATCGGCATCGAATGCGACGCGGGCATGACGGCCGTAGGTTTCGACATCGCGGCGCAACGTGGTGATCTCGTAATGCCGCGGCGCGCCCGGCTGTGCGGCCGGGATCGCCGTTACCGTACCGTGCGCAAGACCGGTCGGCACCACCTTGATCCCCGCCTTTTCAAGCAGTTCCACAACCTGTTCGGGCGGTGCCGGGGTCGCGAGGTCGATGTCGGTGTGCGATCCCGGTCCGCCAACCGGCAGCCCAAGCAGGGCATCGCGTACGACACCGCCGACAAAGCGCGCCTCGACGCCACCCGCCGCGAGCGCATCGAGCACCGCGCGCGTCGCCGGCTCGGTCATCCACGGCTGCGGCTCGATCCGCGACGGCAGTCCGGGTGCCGTCATCGCGGCGCTCGCGGCTCGATATGGCCCGGGATGATGCGGCCGTTCACATAGCGTGGCGCCACATAGACGCCCTGCTGCGCAGTGCCAAAACCGACTGTGACGGCCAGCAGCACGATGACCAGCAACAGCGCGCCGGTGCCGGCGAGCCAGATCCACGGCAGCGAACGCCGCCCCGCCGCCGCGCGGTTCCGCGGCGCGCCCAAAGTGGTCACCCACAACAAATAAAGTGCGCTCGGCAACAGCAGCGGCACAACGATCGTAAGGAGGACCCGGACCATGCCGCTTCAACCGGCGAGCACCTCGGCGAGGTTCACCAGCATTCCAGCCGTCGCACCCCAGATGTTGCGGTTCTCGTAGGGAAGGACAAAAAACACCCGCTGGCGCTCTTCGAACATGCGCTCGGTGCGGCGGTGATTGGCGGGGTCGAGCACAAACGGCAGCGGCACTTCAAAGACCTCGGCGACCTCGTGCGGGTCGATGGTCAGCGAGAACGGCGCGGAGACGATGCCGACAACCGGCGTGATTTCGAACCCGGTCCCGGTCACATAGGTGTCGAGCCGCCCAATCAAGCTGACATGCTCGCGCGGCAGGCCGATCTCTTCCTCGGTCTCACGCAGTGCCGCGGCGGCCGCGTCGCTGTCCTCGGGCTCGATCCGACCGCCGGGAAAGGCGACCTGGCCGGCATGCGCGCTCAGATGGGCGGTGCGCAAAGTCAGCAGAACCGACATCCCTTCGGCGCGGTCGATCAGCGGCACCAGCACCGCCGCAGGGCGCAGCGCAACGCTGGGCGGGGTCATGCCGGGGTTGAGGTCGTGGTCGCCGCGGGTCGCGTGCCGCAATGCTGCCGCCTCGGCAGCATCGGCGGCGCCGCCAAAGCCGCGTCGTCCGGGGGCGCCGAGACGGACAAAGCGCGACCTCAACCATTCGCGCGTCAACGCCCGACCCGAGTTTGCCTGGCTCGCCATCAGCCGCACGCTCTCGCGATCCCCGCCTCGGCGCTGAGGAAATCAGTTTCACCGCCAATCCGGGCCAGGATCGCCGATCGGAAAGAAGGTGCGGTTGCTCCATACTCCAAATTGCGTCTCCTTTGCGATCTCGTATTCGTCGGCGAACTCGACCAACTCGTAGAACACGGCTCGCGTCAATCGGGCTTCCAGACCGCATCGCACCAGGATATAGGGGCTCGGTTCGCCCGACGGCGCGGTCTCGACGCGCAGCGGGTGATCCGGCCCCGCGGTCACAATCTCGTCGAGATTTGTCCGGAAGATCAGCTGCTGGTCGCGACCCTCGCCGATGGCCGTCAGCTCGACGGCAACAAACGGGACATCCTCGACCGCAATACGGCCGCGCTCGGCCGGGGTCACGAGCCAATACCCGCCATCCGCCTCGCGCCGCAGGACGGAGGCGAAGAGCTTGACGAGCGGCAGCCGGCCGATGGGAGAGCCGCGATAATACCAGGTGCCGTCACGGGCGATGCGCATGTCGAGATCACCGCAATCGATCGGCCGGCGAGCCTTGGCGGCGCCGGCCATCGAGGAATTGCCGGAGCCGTCGTTTTGCATCAGCTTCACATCTGCCGAAGTGCTTGAAAGAGGATTGCCCGCCGTTGTCTCCTGTTGCACCCGTCACTCCCGCATCCGCTGATCTGGTCGCCGAGGTGGATGCACTTGGCCGCAGCCTCGACCTCGTCCGTACCCGCATCGGCGATATCATCTTTGGTCAGCGCGATGTGGTCGAGCAAGCCCTGATCACCCTGTTGTGCGGCGGTCATGCGCTGCTGATCGGGGTCCCCGGACTGGCCAAGACCCGCCTTGTCGAAACCTTGGGCACGATCCTCGGACTCGATGACAAGCGCATCCAGTGCACGCCCGATCTGATGCCGGCCGATATTCTCGGTTCCGAGGTGCTTGAGGAAAGCGAGAACGGCAGGCGTTCGTTTCGCTTTATCCCGGGTCCGGTATTCTGCCAGCTGCTGATGGCCGACGAAATCAATCGCGCAAGCCCGCGCACCCAGTCGGCGCTGCTGCAAGCGATGCAGGAAGGCCGGGTGTCGATTGCCGGCCAGTACCATCCGTTGCCGCAGCCGTTTCACGTCCTCGCCACCCAGAACCCGCTCGAGCAGGAAGGCACTTATCCGTTGCCGGAGGCGCAGCTCGACCGCTTTCTGATGCAGATCGACGTTGACTACCCCGACCGCGAGGCGGAGCGCGAGATGTTGATCGCGACCACCGGCATCGCGCAGGACCGGCCACGCCCGGCAATGACCGCCGCCGAACTGATCGCCGCCCAGCGCCTGGTTCGCCGCGTTCCGGTTGGCGAAAGCGTCGTTGACGCGATCCTGGCGCTGGTGCGCTCGGGCCGTCCCGATGCGGCGGCCAGCGGGCTTACCCGCTTTGTCTCATGGGGGCCGGGACCGCGCGCCAGTCAGGCGTTGATGCTTGCCTGCCGGGCGCGGGCATTGATCGATGGCCGCTACAGCCCGTCGGTCGACGATGTCCTGGCACTGGCGGCGCCGGTACTGCGTCATCGCATGGCCGTCAGTTTTGCCGGCCGCAGCGAGGGAATTACGGTGGCCAACGTCATCGAACAGATCTCGGCGCCGCTGCGTTGAAAACCGGCGGCTCGCGTTCACTCGCCGCGGTGCTGTCGCGGCGCAACGCACCGCTTGCGGCATTGCGCGGCCGGGCCGAGCACTCAGCTGCCGTCCTGCCGCCGTTGCTGATGGCGGCCGAACGCGTAGCGGCGACCGTCGCTCAAGGGGTGCACGGCCGGCGGCGGGTCGGTCAGGGTGAGACTTTCTGGCAGTTCCGCCAGTACGAGCCGGGCGATGCGGCAAGTCGGATCGACTGGCGTGAAAGCGCCAAGTCCCAGCGCTTCTACATCCGCGAGACCGAGTGGGAAGCGGCGCAGAGCGTGTGGTTGTGGCGCGATCCATCGGCGTCGATGGATTACAGTTCAGCCGAATATGTCGCCGGCGCCGAATGGCCGAGCAAGCGGGATCGCGCCGAACTGCTGCTCGTGGCGTTGGCGAGTCTGCTGGTGCGCGGCGGTGAGCGCTTGAGCGTGCTCGGCAGCGGAATATCGCCGGTCAGCGGGCGGGCGGCGCTGTCGCGCGTGATCGACATCCTGGGGCATGACGGCTCTCGATCCGATAGCCTGCCGCCATTCGAGCCATTGCCGCGTGCCGCCTTTGTTGTTTTGATCGGCGACTTCTTGGCGCCGCTCGACAGCGTCAATGCGGCGCTGACTCGCTTTGCTGCGATCGGGGTCAAAGGCCACTTGCTGCAGATTGTCGACCCTGCGGAGGAGGACCTGCCGTTCGATGGCCGGGTCCGGTTTGCCGGGGTCGAGGAGCGCGATGAAATCGTGATCAGCCGCGTCGAAGGCATCCGCCAAGACTACGCAGCTCGGTTTCGCGATCACCGCGCCGGGCTCGCCGCGATTGCCGGCCGGCTTGGCTGGAGCTTTGGCTCGCATCGCACCGATCGGCCGCCGAGCCTGGCGTTGCTCGCACTCTATGCGGCCCTGTCGGGCGATCGACGGCGGTGAAGATGGTCAGCGGAACAGAACGGCCGGGCCGTTTTCTCCTTCCGCGGCCGCTCGCGCGTGGCGAGGGGTCGGGGTGAGGAGCGTCTTGGTTCCGGTCCGCGGCGGCGCCCGCCTCACCCTTCGCGTCGCTGGTGCGGCGCGTTTGCTCCCTCCCCCTCACAGCGCGGAGAGGGCCATTCGCGGTTGGCGGATTGAATAATGCTGGCACTGGGTTCGCTTGCCTTTGCTTCGCCCTGGCTGCTGTTGGCGCTCGCCGGGCTGCCAATTGTCTGGTGGCTGTTGCGGGTGACGCCGCCGGCGCCGCGCCGCGTTCCGTTCCCGGCGATAAGGCTGCTGTCGGGTCTGGTGCCGCACGATGTAACCCCGGCGCGCACCCCGCTGTGGCTGATCCTGCTGCGCATGGCGATCGCCGCGCTGGTGATCATCGCGGCGGCCGATCCGCTGCTGAATCCGCAGTCGCAACTGCCCGGCACCGGCCCATTGACCCTGGTGATCGACGATGGCTGGGCGGCCGCGAGCGATTGGGGCGCCCGTCAGGCGGCACTCGGCGATCTCTTGGCCGAAGCCGAGCGTGAGGACCGCCAGGTTGTACTGCTGACCACCGCGCCCACGGCCAGCGACACCGCCGCACCGCCGCTGGCGCCGGTTCGCGCTGTCGACGCCCGGGCCGCGGTCGAAGCGCTGCAGCCAAAGCCGTGGCCCGTCGATCGCCAAGCCGCTCTCGCGCGGCTCCGAAAGCTGTCGCTGCCCGATGCCAATGCGGCGATCTGGCTCAGTGACGGCCTTGGCGATAGCGGTGGGGCGAAGGCGCTCGCCGCCTATCTCGACGACCGCGGCACCTTGCAGTATCTGAGCGCCGGTGCCGGCCGGCAGCCGGTACTGCTCACCCCGGGCGACCGCGAAGCGAAGGACCTGTCGGTCGTGCTGCGCTCGTTGCCAGCCGCAGAACCACGCCGCTACGCCGTCCGGGCGAGCGGTGGGGACGGCCGTTTCCTGGCGAGTCAGACCGTCACGATCGCGCCCGGAGCAGCCTCGGCCAAGGCGCAGCTGACGATGCCGAACGAACTGCGCAACCAGACCACCCGGATCGAGATCGAAGGCGGGCAGTCGGCGGGCTCGGTCGTCCTGGTCGATGAACGTTGGCGCCGCCGACCAGTCGGGATCGCTGCCCCGGCGAATACCTCGGGCCAGCCGCTGCTCAGTGAGAACTATTATCTGGAACGGGCGTTGGCGCCGTTTGCCGAGATCCGGCGCGGACCCGCAACCGACCTCCTGAAACGCCAGATCGCGGTGCTGATCTTTGCCGATTCGCGCCCGAATTCGCCAGCCGACGCCGCGGAGATCGAAAAATGGGTCGATGGCGGCGGGCTGTTGCTGCGCTTTGCCGGCCCGAATCTGGCGGAGGAGGACGACAGGCTGATGCCGGTGCGGCTGCGCCGTGGCGGGCGCACGATCGGTGGCGCGATGTCGTGGGAGCAACCGGCGAAACTGGCGCCGTTTGCTGCCGACAGTCCCTTTGCCGGGCTGTCGATCCCGCCGGATGTGACGGTCTCGCGCCAGGTGCTGGCGGAGCCCGATATCGATCTGGCCGCCAGGACCTGGGCGCGGCTGGCCGACGGCACGCCGCTCGTTACCGCGGAGAAGCGCGGCCGCGGCTGGATCGTTCTGGTGCACACGACGGCAAATGCCGACTGGTCCAACCTGTCGTTGTCGGGGCTCTTTGTCGAGATGCTCCGGCGCATCGTGGCGATGAGCCAGGGAGTGGTTACCGCGAGCGAGGCACGCCTGCCGCCGCTTGAAACCCTCGACGGGTTCGGCCATCTGCAGCGCGCCCCCCCGACTGCTCGGCCGATCGCCGGCCGGGAGGTCGCGACCGTTACCGTGTCGCCGCAGCACCCGCCGGGGTTCTACGGCACCGAGGATACCCGCCGAGCGCTCAATCTTGCGAGCGGGATAGTCGAGTTGCGGCCGCTTACCGGCCTGCCCGCAGACGTCCATCGCGCAACCTTTGGACGCGGCAGCGAGATCGACTTGCGGGCACCGGTGCTGACGGCGGCGCTGCTATTGGCGCTCGCCGATCTCTTGATCGCCTATGCGCTGCGCGGGCTGTTGTGGCGACGTGCGGCGCAGGTCGGCAGTGCGCTGTTCCTGGTCCTTGTCGCGATGCCGCCGGCCCACGCCGACGACGCCTTTGTCATCCGCGCCACCTCGCAGTTGCGGCTCGCTTATGTCAGGACCGGCAACGACGAGGTCGACAATGAGAGCCGCGCCGGGCTGCTCGGGCTCGGCGACGCTCTCAACCGGCGTACCGCGGTCGAGACCGGCGACCCGATGGAGGTCGATATCGAGACCGATGAACTGATCTTTTTTCCGCTGCTCTATTGGCCGGTGACGGCTGACCAGCCGCCGCCGTCGCCAAAAGCGGTCGAACGCATTAATCGCTATATCGAAACCGGCGGAACGATCCTGTTCGACACCCGCGACGGCGACGAGCAGTCGCCGGGACCATTTGGTGGTGCGGCCATCGCCGCCGCGCGGCTGCGTCGGCTGACCGCAGGGATCAACATGCCGCCTTTGGTGCCGATCCCCCCTGACCATGTGCTGACCAAATCCTTTTATCTGCTGCACGAGTTTCCGGGCCGCTGGAATGTCGGCACCTTGTGGGTCGAGCCGGTCGACGACCACGTCAATGACGGGGTTTCGAGTGTCATCGTCGGCGCCAATGACTGGGCCGGCGCGTGGGCGATCGACCGCGATGGTCAGCCGCTCTATGCCGTCGTGCCGGGCGGTGAGCAGCAGCGCGAAATGGCCCTGCGCTTTGGCATCAATCTCGTCATGTACGTCCTGACCGGGAATTACAAATCGGATCAGGTGCATGTGCCGGCGATCCTGGAGCGGCTCGGCCAATGACGAGCACCGGCTGGTCGCTTGCCGCCGCACCGCTGCTGGCGTGGTGGCTGCTGGCGCTGTTTGCCGCCGCTGCCATCTTGCTGCTGGGGCTCGGCGTCTGGCGCCGGGCACCCGGGCTCGGATGGCGCGCGGCAGCACTCGCCGTGCTGCTCGTGGCATTGGCGAACCCGTCGCTGATCGAGGAGCAGCGGGTGCCGCAAAAGGATGTGGCGATCGTCGTTGTCGACGATTCGCCAAGTCAGACGATCGGCGCGCGGCATCGGGCAACGCAGACGGCGCTTGCGGCGCTGAAGCAACGGCTCGCCGACGAACCCGATCTCGACCTGAGGATCGTCCGCGCCGGTGCGGCCCAGCCCGGGGCCGGCGACGAGGGGACAAGGTTGTTCGCCGCCCTCGATCGCGCCATGTCGGATGTGCCGCGGCAGCGGCTTGCCGGGATTGTGATGATCACCGATGGCGAGGTTGACGACGTACCAAAGGGCGACGCCAAGCAGTTGCGGCAAGCGGTTCCGGCGCCGCTGCACGTCCTGTTGTCGGGGCAGCCGAACGAGCGCGACCGTCGCCTCGTCGTTGCCCAGGCGCCGAGCTTTGGTATCGTCGGCAAGCCGCTGCAGCTGAAGATCCGGGTCGAGGATCTGCCGGAAACCGCCGCGGAAAAGGCCGGCGAGGACACCGCTGAGGCACAGGTGACCTGGCGTAAGGATGGCGGCGCACCACAGGAGCTGATGGTACCGGTCGGTCGGGATGTGGCCGTACCAGTGCTGATCGATCACGGCGGTCCAAATGTGCTGGAGCTTCAGGTCGAGCCGGGACCGTATTCGCTGACCCCGGTCAACAAGCGCGCGGTCGTCGTCGTCAATGGCGTGCGCGACCGGTTGCGGGTGCTGCTGATCTCGGGCGAGCCCCATGCCGGCGAACGGGTGTGGCGCAACCTTCTCAAATCCGACCCGTCGGTCGATCTCGTCCATTTCACGATCTTGCGCCCGCCCGAAAAGCAGGATGGCACCCCGATCCGCGAGCTGTCGCTGATCGCCTTTCCGATCCGCGAACTGTTCGACACTAAACTCGACGATTTCGACTTGATCATCTTTGATCGCTACAGCCAACGCGGCGTCATCCCCGAGGCCTATCTCGAAAACGTGGTCCGCTATGTACGCAACGGCGGCGCCCTGCTCGAAGCGGCGGGCCCCAATTTCGGCTCGCCGATGAGCCTGTCGCGCACACCCTTGGGCGAGATATTTCCAGCCGATCCCACGGGAGAAGTCTTTGAAGAGGGGTTCAAGCCGGAGTTGACCAAAATCGGCCGCCGCCATCCGGTGACCGAGGGACTGCCCGAGGCCGGTCCGCCCGGCGGGCAGCCGAGCTGGGGGCGGTGGTTCCGCCAGGTCGATTCACAGGTGCATGGCGGCGTGACGTTGATGACCGGCGCTCGCGGTGATCCGCTTTTAGTGCTCGATCGCGTCGGCAAGGGGCGGGTGGCGCAGCTGATGTCGGACGAGATGTGGTTTTGGGCGCGCGGCTTTGAAGGTGGCGGACCGCAAGCCGAGTTGTTGCGCCGGCTCGCCTACTGGCTGATGAAAGAGCCCGATCTCGAAGAAAACGATCTGCGCGCCGCCGTCGATGGCGACCAACTGGTGGTCACCCGTCAATCTCTGCAACCCGACGAGCGCCCGGTCACAGTGACCATGCCCGACGGCACAAGCCGCAGCCTGGCACTGGCGCCGGATCAAGGCGGGCGCAGCACGGGCCGGTTGACAATAACCCGGATGGGACTGTACCGGGTCAGCGACGGCAGCAAGACCGCGCTCGCCGCGGCTGGGCCGCTGAACCCGATCGAATTCAGCGACGTTCGTACCACACCCGATAAACTGGCGCCGGTCGTTGCCGCAACCGGCGGTGGCGTCTTCTGGGCCGGCTCGGGCGCGATCCCCGAAATCCGCCGGGTGGCCCCCGAAGACACCGCGGCCGGACATAACTGGCTCGGCCTGCGCGCCAATGGCGACTATACGGTAAGCGGGTTCAGCGAAATGCCGCTGTTGCCGGCAGCGATCATGCTGGTGCTGATCGTCGGCGGGCTTGTGGCGGCGTGGCGGCGCGAGGGACGGTGAAACCGCACGGCTCGGGTCGGTGATGGTGGTGCTGGGGAAGGTTCTGGCGCCGCTGCACCCGGACGGCGTCAAATTCGTCCTGGCGGCGGTCGTGGCTACCGGTCTGCTGTTTCTGGCGGCCGGGCCGGCGGGGTGGGTCGCACTGGTCCTGACCCTATGGCTGATCTATTTTTTTCGTGATCCATGGCGGGTCACGCCGCTGCGCGAGGGGGTGCTGGTCAGCCCGGCGGACGGCATCGTCACGTCAGTCACCCAGGCGCCGCCGCCGGCCGAACTGGCGATGGGCGATGGCGAAGTCGCTCGGATCAGCATCTTTCTCAGCATTTTTGATGTTCATGTGACCCGTGCGCCGGTTGGCGGCCGGGTGATGGCGCTGCGCTACACCAAGGGGCGGTTTCTCAATGCGATCGACGAAGAGGCGAGCGTCCATAACGAGCGGCTGGCGATCCGGCTGGCGCCGGTGGCGGGCCCCGAGATCGCGTTTGTCAAAGTCGCAGGTCTCATCGCTCGCCGCATCGTCTGCGATCTGCGCCAAGGCCAGCGCATCGCCGCGGGGCAACGGGTCGGTATCATCCGCTTCGGCTCGCGGGTCGATGTTTATTGTCCGCCGCCCTATGTAACGATGGTCGTGGCCGGGCAACGCATGATCGGCGGCGAGACGGTGATCGCCGATCGTCTGGCGCCGGAGCCGGTGAGGCAAGGGAGCGCACATTGAGAGACGGCCGCAGAGAAGGCTTGGGAAGATTGCGGATGCGGCCGGGCCGCGTGCGGCGGCCGCGGGTGCAGCGGCTCTCCGACCTGTCGGTCAATCGCATGATCCCGAATGTCCTGACCTTGCTGGCCTTGTGCGCCGGCATGACGGCGATGCGGTTCGCCATGGGGGGAAACTATGTCGGGGCGGTGTTCGCAATCATCGTCGCCGGCATTTTTGACGGTCTCGACGGCCGCATTGCCCGCCTGCTGCATTCGACCTCGAGCTTTGGCGCCGAACTCGACAGCCTGTCCGATTTCATCAGCTTTGGCGTAGCGCCGGCGGCGGTACTCTATCTGTGGACGATGTCGAGCCTGCACGGTCTGGGCTGGGCGATCGTGCTGTTCTACGCGGTTTGTTGCGCTCTGCGGCTCGCCCGCTTCAACATCGAAGCGGGGAGTGCGCGCCCGGCCTATGCTACGCCCTTTTTTACCGGGGTCCCGGCGCCGGCCGGAGCCGGGCTTGTCATGGTGCCGATGTTTTTGAGCTTCGAATGGGGCGACTGGCTGTTTCGCTCGCCCTATTTGAACGCGGTTACCGTGACCGGCGTCGCTTTGTTGATGGTCAGCAAAGTGCCGACCGTGTCGCTGAAACGGATCCGCGTCCCGCATGACTGGGTGGTCCCGACCCTGCTCGGCATCGGCGTGCTCGCCGCCTTTGTGACGACCGTTCCGTGGCTCACCTTGACCGCGATCGGGGTGGTTTACGTCGGGTCGATCCCGCTGACGATCCGAGCCAGCTACCGGCTGCGGCGCAGCGCCGAGGTGCAGAGGAGCGAGCCCGCAGATGCGGCGCCAATACCGCCCGCAACCTTTCTGGTCGACGACCAGAACCCGCCGGCCAGTCATTGGCGGCACTGATCCGGCCGCCGGCGGCCTCAAGCCCCGGCGACCGCTCGTCGCCGGCAAATCGGCTGCGCCGTTGACAGCGCGCGGTTCGCGGATATAGTGCCGCGCTCTGCCGGCGGAGCGGTCTGCCGGGCGCCAGGCGCGTGCCTCCGACGGTTGCGCCGGTGATGCACCAGCCCATATCGGTCAAATCATGTTTGCAGTGATCCGCACCGGCGGCAAGCAATACAAAGTCGCCCAGGACGACATCATCGCGGTCGAAAAGCTCGCTGGCGAGCCGGGTGACGTCGTCGAGTTTGACGAGGTGCTGATGATCGGCGATGGCGGCGAGGTTGCGACCGGGACACCGCTCGTCGCGGGCGCCGCAGTCAGCGCCACGCTGGTCGAGCAGAGCCGGGCCGCAAAGATCATCGTTTTCAAAAAACGGCGGCGACACAATTACCGACGCAAAAACGGCCATCGGCAATACCAGACCGTGCTGCGCATCGACGCGATCCGCGCCGCAGCGGGTTTGCCGCCGACGGCAGAACAGATTTCAGCTGCTGAATCGT
This sequence comes from Allostellaceae bacterium, assembly GCA_035509615.1. Classification (GTDB taxonomy): domain Bacteria; phylum Pseudomonadota; class Alphaproteobacteria; order ATCC43930; family CGMCC-115725; genus AP-15. The sequence continues at coordinate 29,998 of DATJLK010000193.1, forward strand.
GGCCGGCGGCGCAGGAAGGCCCCGCCGTCGAAGCCGAGCCGGCGATCGACCAGCAGCCGGCTGTAGAACAGGAGCCGGTGACAGAGGCCGGAATGCCGACACCGGATCTGCCGCCCCAGGAAGGAGAGTTTTCCAATGGCTCATAAGAAAGCAGGCGGCTCGTCGCGCAATGGTCGCGACAGCAAGGGCCGCCGCCTCGGCGTCAAGAAATTTGGCGGCGAGGCGGTGATCCCGGGCAACATTATCGTGCGTCAGCGCGGCACCAAATTTCATCCCGGCGAGCATGTCGGCATCGGCCGCGACCACACGCTGTTTGCAACCGCGGGCGGTGCGGTGCGGTTTCACGCCGGCATTGCCGGCCGAACCTATGTGTCGGTGGTCGTTCCTGTCGCACCCTCACCGATACCGACAGCGCCGGCCGAAGCCGCCGAATAGCCGTTTCCCGGCACCTGTTGAAGCAAAGGGAACGGCCCGGCTGTTCCCTTTTTTTGCGCGCCATGGCTCGAACCGATGCAGTTTCTCGACCAGTGCAAGATCTACCTGAAAAGCGGTGACGGCGGCCGCGGCGCAGCAAGCTTTCGCCGCGAAAAGTTCATCGAATTCGGCGGTCCCGACGGCGGCAATGGCGGCAAGGGCGGCGACATCGTGTTTGTCGCGGCCGACAATCTGAACACGCTGATCGACTATCGCTATCGCCAGCATTTCCGTGCCGCAGACGGGCGGCCCGGCAGCGGGCGCGAACGCAGCGGCGCCAATGCCGACGACCTCGTGCTGATGGTACCCGCCGGAACCCAGATCATGGACGAGGACAATCGCGAGGTCCTTGCCGATCTGATTCGCCCCGGCGAGCGTACCGTCTTGTTGCGCGGCGGCGATGGCGGGTTTGGCAACGCCCATTACAAAAGCTCGACCAACCGGGCGCCGCGCCGCGCCGATGCCGGCTGGCCAGGAAAGGAAGCCTGGGTTTGGCTGCGGCTCAAGCTGATTGCCGATGTCGGTCTCGTCGGCATGCCGAATGCCGGCAAATCGACATTTCTCGCTGCGGTGTCGCAGGCGCGGCCCAAGATCGCCGACTACCCGTTCACGACCCTGAAGCCGCAACTCGGCGTTGTGCGCTTTCATGACGACGAATTCGTGCTGGCCGATCTGCCGGGGCTGATCGAGGGGGCGAGCGAGGGCGTTGGCATCGGTACCCGGTTTCTGGGCCATGTCGAGCGCTGTGCGGTGATCCTGCATCTCGTCGACGGCACGCAGGACGACGTCGCCGCCGCCTATCGGGCGATCCGCCGGGAACTCGCCGCCTATGGTCACGGCCTTGCCCAAAAGCCCGAGATCGTCGGGCTCAACAAGACTGACGCGCTCGATGCCGAAGCGGTGAGCGCAAAGCGCCGCCAGCTGCAGCGGGCTGCCGGGCGCGGGGCAACAGTCCTGCCGCTTTCCGGCGCGACCGGAGCGGGCGTGCCCGAACTGCTGTCGCGGCTATCCGCAGCGCTCGCCGAAAAGCGCGCAGCGGAGCGTGAGGGGGCGAGGGTCGACGCACTCGCCGAACTCTCCTGACCACCGCCATTTCTCCCGCCGCTGCGGCCGAGACGCCGGCCGCTGCGGTGGCGGCGGCGCGGCGCCTTGTCGTCAAGATCGGCTCGGCATTGCTGGTCGCCGAGCACGGCGAGATCCGCCGGACCTGGCTCGATCTGCTCGCCGACGATGTCGGCCGCTGTCGCGCCCGCGGTCAGGAAGTGATCCTGGTCTCGTCGGGAGCGATTGCGGTCGGCCGCCAGCATCTCGGCCTCATCGGCAATCGGCTGCGGCTCGACGAAAAACAGGCGGCCGCCGCCACCGGGCAGATCCGTCTCGCGCATGCTTATCAGGAGGCGCTGGCGCGGCATGGCATCACCGTGGCGCAGATCCTGTTGACCTTGGAGGACACCGAGGCGCGACGGCGTCATTTGAACGCCCGCGCCACCTTTTCCCAATTGCTCGGGTTGGGTGCGGTGCCGGTGGTCAACGAGAACGACACGATCACCACCGCCGAAATCCGCTTTGGCGACAACGACCGGCTCGCCGCCCGAGTGGCGCAGATGACCAGCGCCGACATGCTGGTGCTGCTGTCGGACATCGACGGCCTCTATACCGCTGATCCGCGCAAGGATCCGTGCGCCCGCCACATCGCAACGGTGCGCGAGATCGGGCCGGAGATCGAGGCGATGGCCGGCGAAGCCGCACCCGGCTATAGCTCGGGCGGAATGGTGACGAAACTCGCCGCGGCGCGGATCGCAATCGGCGCCGGCTGCCGGATGCTGATCGCCCGCGGCATGCCACTCACCGGCACTGCCCCGCTCGCCGCGATCGAAGCCGGCGGCCGCGCCACCTTGTTTGTGCCGCGGGGCGAACCGCGATCGGCGCGCAAGGCGTGGATCGCCGGCACCATCGACCCGTCGGGTACTATCGTCGTCGATGACGGCGCGGCGCTCGCGTTGCAGCGCGGGCGTAGTCTGCTGCCGGCCGGTGTCGTCGCGGTCGAGGGGGTGTTCGAGCGCGGCGACGCGGTCATCGTCCGCACCCGGTCCGGCCTCGAGGCCGGGCGTGGGCTGTCGGCCTATTCGAGCGCCGATATTCGTCAGATCGCCGGTCACAAGAGTGGTGAAATCGCCGCCATCCTCGGCTACCGTGGGCGCGACGAGATCATCCATCGCGACGATCTGGTGGTGACCGAGAGCCGATGATGCCCCACCCCGCTACCGGCGAAACCCTGCTGCGTGATGCTGTGCCGCAGCCAAATTTGGCTCAGGAAATGGCCGAAATCGGCCATCGGGCGCGACAGGCGGCAGCGGTTCTGGCATTGGCGTCGGCCGCGGCAAAAAGTGCGGCGTTGCGCGCCGCCGCCGCGGCGGTCCGGGCGAATGCGCCTGAGATCCTAGCCGCCAATCACCGCGACCTTGCCGCGGCGGCGGGCGAGGGCCTTGCCCCGGCGCTGCGCGATCGGCTGGCGCTCGATGCTAAGCGGCTGGAAGCAGTGGCCGCAGGACTGGAAGCGATCGCCGAGCTGCCCGACCCGATCGGCCGTTCGCTCGCCCGTTGGACCCGGCCGAACGGGTTGGACATCGAACGCATCGCGGTGCCGCTCGGCGTCATCGGCATCATCTATGAGAGCCGGCCCAATGTGACCGCGGATGCCGGCGGTCTGACGCTCAAATCGGGCAATGCCGCGATCCTGCGCGGCGGGTCAGAGAGCTTTTATTCCTCGCGCGCGCTGGTCGCGGCGTTAAGCGAGGGGCTGCGCGCTGCGGGCTTGCCGGCAGCGGCGGTTCAGCTGGTGCCGACCCGCGAGCGCGCCGCGGTCGGCATCATGCTGGGCATGAACGAGCATATCGACGTCATCGTGCCGCGCGGCGGCCGCTCATTGATCGAACGGGTGCAGCGCGAAAGCCGGATCCCGGTCATCGCCCATCTCGAAGGCATCTGCCACACCTATGTCGATGGCGCGGCCGATCCGGCAAAGGCGCGCGCGATCACGCTGAACGCCAAGATGCGCCGGGTGTCGATCTGCGGCGCCACCGAAACCCTGCTGGTCGACCGTGCGGTTGCAACCCGACTGCTGCCGGCGATCCTCGGCGATCTGCGTGCCGCCGGCTGCGAACTGCGCGGCGACGAGATGGTCCGGGCGCTCGACCCCGACGTGCTTCCCGCCGGCGACGAGGATTGGCGCACCGAATATCTCGATGCGATCCTGTCGGTCGCGGTCGTCGACGGTGTCGCCGGTGCGATCGCCCATATCAACCGCTGGGGCTCGCATCATACCGACGCGATCGTTACCGAGGATTCCGCTGCGGCGGAGCAGTTTCTGCGCGCGGTCGATAGCGCTATCGTCCTGGTCAATGCCTCGACCCAATTCGCCGATGGCGGCGAATTCGGCATGGGCGCGGAAATCGGCATTTCGACACAGCGCCTGCCGCCGCGTGGCCCGGTTGGCGCCGAGCAATTGACCACCTATAAATACGTCGTGCGCGGCAGCGGTCAGGTGCGGCCCTGACCCTCACCCACAACGCTGCATCGCCACCACCCGGTCCGGCAATGCGAGAGACATCGCAGTCAGCCCCCTACCGCAACTCGCTGCCGCCGGCGTGGAGCCAACGGGAAGGCGTCGGGTAGGCCGGAGCGGTGATCGGGCGGCACCACCGCATCGGACTGCTGGGCGGTTCATTCAACCCCGCGCATCGCGGTCATCTGCATCTGAGCTTTACCGCGCTGAGGCGCCTCGACCTTGACGAGGTATGGTGGATGGTCTCGCCGCAGAACCCGCTGAAACCGTCGGCGGGCATGGCGCCGTTTACCGAGCGCCTTGAACAGGCGCGGCGGGTTGCGGTGGGTCACCGGCGGATCCGAGTGACCGATATCGAAAGCCGGCTCGGCAGCAACTCATACTACACCGCCGACACCCTCAAGCGGCTGACCCGGCGTTTCCCGCATTGGCGCTTTGTGTGGTTGATGGGTGGCGACAATCTGGTGCAGCTGCCGCGCTGGGACCGATGGACCGAGATCTTCGCGACCGTGCCGATTGCCGTGTTCAATCGCCCGACCTATGCTCATCAAGCACTTGCCGGCATCGCCGCACAACGTTTTGCGCGCCGCCGCGTGCCGGAGCTTGCCGCTCGCCGGCTGCCCGAGACAAAACCGCCGGCCTGGGTGTTTTTTCATACGCGTCTCGATCCGACATCGGCAACGCAGATCCGATCCGAGTGCAACAAGCCGCCGAGAACGTCTTTAACGGAGCAAAAATCCAAATTGGCCACAATTGCCGCCCTGCCCTCTCGACCCCACCAACACCCGGTCCGGTCACCCGAGGCGAGCACGATCCTCGACCTCGTCCTGAAAACCCTCGATGACGGAAAGGCCGAGGCGATCGTGACGATCGATCTCTCCGGCAAGACCACGATCGCCGATTACATGGTGGTTGCTACCGGGCGCTCGGCCCGCCAGGTCGGCGCGCTAACCGAGCATCTCGAACAGGCCCTGTCCGGCGTCATCAAGGTTTCGATCGAGGGCAAGGAGCGGGGTGACTGGGTGCTGATCGACGCCAGCGATGTAATCGTCCACCTGTTCCGGCCCGAGATCCGCGCCTACTACAATCTTGAAAAAATGTGGGGTGCGGCCTTTCCCGACGCCGAACTGGTGCGCCAGTAGCACGGACGCGATCGATCCGACTGCGCATCCTCGCAATCGGGCGGTCGCGCCCTGGGCCGTTTCGGGAACTGCAGGCGCTCTATGCGGCGCGGATCGTTCCCTCACCCGCCATCGTCGAACTCGAAGCCAGGCAGCGGCTGCCGCCGGCGTTGCTGAGAGCGCGCGAGGCCGAACTGATCCTCGATGCATTGCCGCCGGAAGCGCTGCTCATCGCGCTCGACGAGCATGGTATGGCGTGGTCGAGCCGTGAATTGGCTCACCGGCTCGCGGCATGGCGTGACCGAGCCACGGCCGAGCTTGTCTTTGCGATCGGCGGGGCGGAAGGGCTCGGCGCGCCGGTGCTCGAGCGGGCGGCGGCGACCTTGTCGCTCGGCCCGATGACTTGGCCGCATCTTCTCGTTCGCGGCATGCTGCTCGAGCAGCTCTATCGCGCCCAGCAGATCCTCGCCGGTCACCCCTATCACCGCGATTGACGGTCGCTTCAGACAACGATCGCGGGCAGAGACGTAGGAAGGCCACCCTCTGTGCCGCCGCCAATGAAACGGAGTGATCTGCGATCAGGTGCGTTTTCGTAGCTAGTCCATGTCGATCAACGGAGGCTAGTCGTGGCCGAAAAGCAGAATGGCCGGGAGCCGACGGGCAGCGAGAACAATGGCGTCGTGTTCGGGTACGGCCAGGCAACCGAAGCGCTTGAAAAGCTGCGCAACGTCATCGATCAGGCGAACCAGTCGATCAAGGATTTGACGCAGGTCAGTGAAGACTGGGCACAGCAGGCGCAAGGCCGTGCGCGCGAAGTGGCAAAGGGGTTGGCAGCGCAAAGCGATTGGACCACCGGCAAGATACCGCATGTGGTCGGGCAGAACCCGCTGGCGAGCCTCGCAGCGGCGTTCGCCCTCGGCTTTCTGGCGGCGCGTCTGATCAAACGCTGAACCGCCCGGCGCAGTGCCGGGGTGCGGCGGTTGATCGGCATTGACGCATCGGCTATGTCATGACCGGTGAGCATAGCCCACCGCGCTCCGACTCTCCGCCGCGAAAAAGCGCTGGTGCTGTTTTCGGGCGGCCAGGATTCGTCGACCTGTCTTGCCTGGGCGCTGGCGCGCTTTGCCGCGGTCGAGACCGTCGGCTTTGACTATGGCCAGCGGCATCGCATCGAACTCGACTGCCGGCTGATGGTCATCGATCGCTTGCGCCGCGCATTTCCCGATTGGAATGCGCGGCTCGGCGACGACCATGTGATTGATTGCGCCGTGCTTGGCCGGATCAGCGACACCGCCCTGACCCGCGACACGGCGATCGCCCTTGCCGCAGGCGGGCTGCCGACCACCTTTGTCCCCGGCCGCAATTTGTTGTTCTTTGTGCTGGCGGCCGCGGTCGGATATCGGCGCGGGCTGCGCCACCTGATCGGCGGCATGTGCGAGACCGATTATTCGGGTTATCCCGACTGCCGCGACGACACGCTCAAGGCATTACAGGCGACATTGTCGCTCGGCATGGATCATCGCTTTGTGATCCACACCCCGCTGATGTGGCGCAATAAGGCCGAGACTTGGCGGCTTGCCCGCGATCTCGGCGGCGGTGGTCTCGTCGAACTGATCCGCGACGAAAGCCACAGCTGTTATCTGGGCGATC
>DATJLK010000194.1:0-6206 GCA_035509615.1 Allostellaceae bacterium
AGCATTTCACGAGCAATATTGCGGATCGCGGCTGCCATCGGTGGCTTCCCCATCTTCAAATCGATTAAGCAAGCTGCCCGTTCTTACTCTTCGGCGCAACCCGTCAATCGCCATCGCTGCCGTCGATGGCGGCTGCAATTGACGATGGAATTGTGGTCTTATTACAATAACCTTACGTGATGAATGATGACATGCGCCGAATGACAGAGCGTATCGACCGCATCGACGCCGCGGATGGCAATACGCTTACAACAAAATGGTTTAACGAATTGGCTGCGGTTTGGCGCCGTTGCTGGTCTTCCATCGGGTTCGGCAAGGGGAGCAGGCACATGACGGGTTTTGGGAACTGGTTGAATGAATCCAAGCTTAACCTGATGGAAATCACGACCCTACGCAATAGCATCACCGGTCTGCCGGGTTGGCAGGACATCAAATCGGATAAGATTGCAGAATATGCCTTAATATTACGGCGTATCTCATGCAGTAGAAATCGAACCGTTGCTCTGGACTCACTTTACAATCTGTGGCCTCTCTATGAGACCCAGCAAAACAGATCGAGGAGTGGAGTGTCAGCGACCGGCTGGGTTGTGGCTTTTGTATCTGCCTTGTTGCTTTTATTGATTTGGTGGGTATTGACGCATATCGGAACCGCGTCAGGGCAGATAAATTTAGGAGACATCAATACTCGCGGCGTGCTCGCATTCTTATTTGGCCTTACCACAGTAGGCATAATAATAATAGTGGTTGTTGCCATTTTTTTTTGAATCAGGAGAAACAACGCTGGACCAACGCTTTCAACGGGGTAAGGACATTTTAACCATTCTAATCGGGTTGCTCGGTGTAATCCTCGGATATTATTTTGGTCAGGCGAACGCCTACGCTGATAAGCATGGCGGCCAAGCAGTTTCTACCGACGGGACGAATACAAGTGGGCGATCGAATCCGTCGGGTGCAGCGGCAAAATAACGGCATTGCGTCCTCCGCCGCTGTGGGAAGGGCAGTGCCGCGGCGGCCCCGGCCGAATTGTCCGACAGGATCATGCCTCTCGCGAAGACGGTTGCATCCGGGATCGTGCAGCGGCATTTAGACGGCTAAACGATCGGTATACCGGTCGGAACGAGGCCCGCGTACAGGAGGACCACAATGTCAGCCGTCGTCCAGCGCTATAATGTCGGGGGAGTATATCTGCCGCGGCCGTTCAAGGTTCGCCGGCTCGGCCATTTCGGCTTCAATGTCGAAAAACTGCCCGAGGGGCGCGAGTTTTATGGCGATCTCCTCGGCTTTACCGCTTCCGACACGCTCGATTTCTCGCGGGCACCATGGTTCCCGAAAGATGCCGAGGTCGGCGACCCGCGCGGCTATTTTATGCGCTACGGCACCGACCATCACGCTTTTGTGCTGTTTCCAAAGCGGGTGATGGACCATCGCGCCGACCGCAAATTCGCGCCGGAGGTCACGATCAACCAGATCACCTGGCAATGCGGCAGCCTGCGCGAGATCGCCGAGGCGCATGATTATTTCGTGCACCATCAGGTCCGCGTGCAACGCGTCGGGCGCGATATGCCGGGCAGCAACTGGCACGTTTATGTCTACGATCCCGATGGCCACACCAATGAATTCTATTACGGCATCGAACAGATCGGCTGGAACCAGCTGTCAAAACCGCGCGACATGTATTATCGCGGCTTTAATGAAAAGCCGTCATTGCCGCAGATGTCGGAGGCGGCGGAATTGTTCGAAGCGCAGGACAAGGGCATCGACGTGCTCTCCGGCCACCGCCCGCAGCGGCCGATGACCGCGAGCTATGATGTCGAAGGAGTGTTGCTGCCGCGGCCGTTCAAGATTACCAGGATCGGGCCGCTAAGCCTGTTTGTCGACGATGTCGAACGCGCCGAAGCGTTCTATGGCGAGCGGCTCGGTTTTGTGAAGAGCGAGGAGGTGCGCTATCGCGGCGCCCGCTGCATCTTTATGCGCTGCGGCGCCGAACACCACAGCCTCGGGCTCTTCCCAAAGGAACTGCGCGGCAGCATCGGCCTCAGCCCGCATACGACCTGCATGTCGTTTGGTGTCGAACTCGGCAGCTACGCGCAATTGCGCGAAGCCGTCAAATTCCTCAAGGCGCATGGCGTCAGCTTTATCGACGCGATCCCGCCCGAACTTTATCCTGGCATCGACTATTCGGCATTCGCGCTCGATCCCGACGGTCACTGCATCCAGCTCTATTACTACATGGAGCAGGTCGGCTGGGACGGCCGGGTCCGCCCGGCGGCGGAGCGCCGCCAGGTCAACGGCAATTGGCCCGAGGCGTTGGAGCCGCTATCCGATACCTATGTCGACCAGGTGTTCCAGGGCCCGCTCGGCTAGTCCGAGTGCTCCGGATCCTTTCGGATCGGCTCAACGATATGCTGCAGTAAGACTTGGTTCACTGCCGCGAAGAAGCGGGAAGAATCTTTTGAGCTGTCTTTGCTTGAGGCAGCAAGTCCGGGGAGCCCGGAACCCGGGAAACTTGAGTATAGGAATACATAGGGTGCGGGGTTCATCGGTTCCGGGCCTGGCCCAACCCGAGCGGCAGCCGCGACCGGCGGTTCGCCCGCGCCCCGATTTCGCCCGGTTCTTCTAGGGCCGGGCGCTTCAAGGAAGATGTCGATGATGCCCGATCGGACGGCGCTCTCGCGGTTTAGGGGGGTTCTCGCATGAAGTCGTTCCGGTTTGGTGTCAATGTCGGCCCGTCGCGTTCCCGCCAGGAATGGGTCGAAAAGGCGCGCAGGATCGAAGCCCTCGGCTACGACGTGCTGACCGTTCCGGATCACCTGACCGAGTTCTTCGCCCCCATTCCCGCTCTGGTCAGCGCGGCCGAAGCGACGACGACGCTCCGGGTCGGCACAAATGTGCTTAACAACGACTTCCGGCATCCTGTCCTGGTAGCGCGCGAGGCGGCGACGATCGACCTTCTGACCAGCGGTCGATTTGTGCTCGGCTTGGGGGCCGGGTATATGCAAACCGAATACGATCAAGCGGGGTTGGTCTTTGATCGCGGCGGCGTCAGAGTCGAGCGGTTGGCAGAAGCGGTCGCGGTCATAAAGGACCTGATGAGCGGCGTGCCGGTCACCTTTGCCGGTCGGCACTATCGCGTCACCGGCCACCAGATCCACCCGCTCCCGGTCCAGCGGCCTCACCCCCCGATTGCCATCGGCGGCAATGGCCGCCGGCTGTTAACGCTCGCCGCGCGGGAAGCCGACATAATCGGCTTCACCGGCATTACGTTCCGACGCGGTGGCACCGCGCCCGACCCCTCGGGATGGACGGTGTCGGGCGTCGATCAGCGCATTGAACTCGTCCGAACAGCCGCCGGCAGCCGGTTTCCCAGCCTGGAGCTGAATGCGCTCGTCCAACGGGTAGTGGTCGTCGACGACCGCAGGCGGGCAGCCGAGGAGCTGGCACGCCAATGGAACCAGCTGTCCGCCGCGGAGATCCTCGAGAGCCCGTTTGTGCTGATCGGGACGATCGACCAGATGGTCGATGATGTGTTGGCCCGCCGAGAACGTTGGGGCTTCTCTTATCTGACGATTTTTGAGCCCTATCTGAGTGCATTCGCCCCGGTTGTCGCCCGGCTTCGCGCAAGGTAGAAGTGCACTATCGTAAAAATCCGTTGCGGGCACCCGGAGCAAGAAGCGATGACGCCTGAGGCCTATCTCGACCGTGTGCACGCCTTGCTGCCGGCGGTGCGCGAACGCGCCGGACGGGCCGAGCAGCTACGTCGGATGCCGGATGAGACTTTTGCCGATTTCCAGCAGGCGGGACTGTTTCGCGCGTTGCAGCCAAAGCGATATGGCGGTTACGAACTCGATCCCGGCATCCTCTACCAGGCGGTGATCGAGGTTGCCGCCGCTTGCGGCTCGACCGGCTGGCTCCTGGGTGTCCTCGGGGTCCACAACTGGCATCTGGCAATCCTGTCGCCGCGGGCACAGGCGGATGTCTGGGGTGAGGACGACAGCGTCCAAGTGTCGACCTCGCTGGCGCCGACCGGCACCGTTGAGCGCGTTGATGGTGGGTTTCACATCCGCGGCCGCTGGTCGTTTTCGAGTGGGTGCGATCATTGCGGGTGGGCGGTGCTGGGCGGCGCGGTGCCGCCGGCCGCACCCGGCGAGCCGCCCGAAGCGAGGGTTTTTCTGCTGCCGCGCTGCGATTATCGGATCGACGACAACTGGCATGTGGCCGGCCTCTGCGCCACCGGCAGCAAGGATATCGTCGTCGCTGGCGCCGATGTCCCCGAGTACCGCACTCATTCCTACCACGACGCCTTCGTCCTCAACCATCCGGGCGCGGCGATCAACCCGGCGCCGCTCTATCGGCTGCCATTCGGGCTCATTTTTACCTATGGCATCGTCGCGCCAGCGATTGGTGCGGCACAAGGCGCCTTGACCGCATTGCGCGAGCAGGCGGCGAAACGGATCAACGTACGGGACGGTTCGCGCGCCGTCGAAGATCCATTTATGCAATATCGCCTGGCTGAGGCGGCAGCTGAAATCGACGCCGCGCGCGAGCGCATGCTCGCCAATTTTGCCGAGATGATGCGGCTGGCACGCGCCGGGAAGGAAATTCCGCTCGCTGCCCGCGCCCGCTATCGCTGGGATTCCGGCAAGGCGATCGAGCGCAGCGTCGATGCCGTCGACCGGCTGTTCGAAGCCAGCGGCGGGCACGGCATCTTTCTCGACAATCCGATCCAGCGCGCCTGGCGAGACGTGCATGCGATGCGCGCCCATGCCGGCAACAACCCCGAGCGCGCCGCTTTTATCTTTGGCCGTTCCGAATTCGGCCTGCCGCCGCAGGACATCCGATTTTGAGGCGGATGGCAGCGTGGCCGCCGCGAGCGGCGTCTGTGCCGTGAGTTGACCGTCGGGGGCCTTCACTCGTGCTGGAGGAATGCGACGAGCAGAAATGGGCTGTATCCCCGATCGTGCTCGTTGCCGGCAAAGCATTAGCGACGCGCGTCACGGTAACCCGGCGCCGCTCTGCAAACTGATCTTGAGGTCATTTTTGATTGCTGGGCGGGAGCGCCGATCGTGCTTCAATTTCGACACAGATGCGACCCGCCAGCGTCTCGACAGCCTGATCGGGCGTTCTTGCGCTTGCCTGCGAGCCGGTAGAGCGCACAAGACACGTCTTCATCGGCACCGGCGCGCGGTGCGACGGCCGTTGCGTCGCAAACAACAGAGCGGGGGGTGGGGAAGGCGGGTGGGCGCAGATCGCTCCCACTTTGCGGGCATTAGACTAGCTGACCGTTTTCGACTAACGGCGGACCAGACCGCCGATGCCGTCGCGGCGGCGCGCGGGCGAGCGCTGTGACGCGCGGCGCTTGCCGCCCGTCCGATGCCGCGCCCGACTGCGCCGACCTGTTCGCAGCGGCCGGCGCAGTCTGGGCAGCGCTGCTCGGCCTCGCGCGCCCGATCGAGCCGAGGCATGTCCGTGCCCGCACCGGCAAGGGCCGGGCGCGCGCCAAAGCGAATGGGCAGAGCCTCGGCCGCAGGCCAAAGCTCACCCCGCACCAGCGCAGCGAAGCAATCGAGCGCCGCGACCAAGGCGAGCCGCTCGGCAGCATCGCCCGCAGCTACAACGTCCATCCGAGCACGATTTCAAGGCTGACGGCGTTAGCCCTCCGACGCCACGAGTATCGTCATTGCGGCGCGATCACGATCACTCCTTCGGATTTCAGCTGCGCAGCGGGCTCTGCCGCCTTGAACTGGGTGCCGCCGCCAGGCTCGTCGAACCAAGCAGCGGTTCTGCATTCCTCTACCGCTAGCGGCTTTTGGACGACGTAAACGGTGTATGGCAACTTGGCTGGATCGTAGGGCAGCGATCGTGCGGCGTAGGGTGTGGCCGGTGTTGCGAAGAAGCTACCGTTTTCGCTACCGTAGCGGTCGATTCTCCTTCCCGGCTGCAAGGTCGCGGTAATTTCCTTCCCGTCGCAGCCGTCATTGGGCGGCCAGCTCAACCACTTGGTGACATTAAGTGCGGGATTTAACGGCGATTGCCCGCCGCCGCCCGCGCAATCGCTACAAATCCCGAGGATGGCAATGGCCATCAACCGGTGCAGATTCGCCCAACGTTTTTGCACGTGTCCCCCAACGAACAATGATTTGAGCCCATGTGTCGAGTGTTCCGTTAATACGCCCTATCGGGCGCGGGCGGAGTCGCAAAAACCTTCC
>DATJLK010000195.1:0-10411 GCA_035509615.1 Allostellaceae bacterium
TCCGAAGGTCAGGGCCTGGCTCGCCCGCCACCCGCGCTTCGCCTTCCATTGCACCCCGACCTCCTGCTCCTGGCGCAATGCCGTCGAGGGCTTTTTCGCCAAGCTCACCAGGCGCCGCCTCAAACGGGGCGTCTTCGGCTCTGTCGGCGAGCTCCAGACCGCCATCAACCGCTGCATCGCCGAGGCCAACCATGAGCCCAAGCCCTTCGTCTGGACCGCAGAGCCCGATAAAATCATCGCCGCCGTCAATCGCGGGCACCAAGTGTTAGCTTCGATCCACTAGCTGTTCGTTGTTCGCTTCGTGGATCCCGTTTTCAGGCAGCGCTGTGCGCCAACCGGCAGCTTCGCTGTGAGACGGCAAATTGTCGTCATTGTGACAGGCTCCGCGGGTCTGGCAGCGGTGGTCCCAAGGATAGACTTCCACAACAAAGCGATCGCCCTCGAGACCCATCGCCGTTGTTTGGTTTTTGGATCGCCGCTGCGAGACCCGGCATGAATGCCTCGGCGGGCGTAAAAATGCGGCGGCCGATTGTTCCGGCGGAGGCACGCGGCGATGATGCAAGTGTTGGCGTAGAATGATCCCTCACTGGCTTCATACTTTGTCGATCGTCTTCGCGATTTCGGGGGTGGCGGGCGCGGCGCTGGTGGCGGCCGATCTACGGCGTCATTCCCAGAAAATGTGGATCATGAACATCGTCTGGCCGCTGACGGCGCTCTATGCTGGCCTGTTTGGCGTCTGGCTGTATTTTGCGATCGGGCGGCGCCGACCGAGACAGCACGGCGGCAACAGACCGTTCTGGCAATCGGTGCTGACCGGCGCCACGCATTGCGGTGCCGGCTGTGCCGTCGGCGATTTCATCGGCGAATGGGTCGTGTTCGTCACCGGTCTGACGCTGTTGGGCTCGACCTTGGCGGCGAAATACGCGGCTGCGTTTGGCCTCGCCTATGTGTTCGGCATCTTTTTCCAATATTTCTCGATCGTGCCGATGCGCGGCCTCGGTCTCGCCGCTGGCATTCGCGCTGCGGTCAAGACCGACACCCTGTCGCTGATCGCCTACGAGGTCGGCATGTTCGCGTGGATGGGGATCAGCCAAAAGCTGCTGTTTCACGGGCTCCAACCGATCGACTGGACATTTTGGTTTATGATGCAGATCGCGATGATGCTAGGATTGGCCACGACATTTCCGATGAATTGGTGGTTGATCCGCAAAGGCCTCAAGGAGGCGATGTAAGCGACCGGCCCAATCTCTCAAGAATTGCGGCGGTGCTGATGCCGGCCCGGCGTGGCACGACATGGCGGCGGCGGTTCGTCGCAACCGCACACTCTTCAAGATTGCCGCAATGCCGCGATCGCGAGGGTTGGCGAGAGCAGTTGATTGCGCTTTACTGCCGACATCGCAACGAGAGGGAAAGCCATGGCGGTCAGACTGGTGGTGACGCTCACCGCGGCGCACGGCAAGGGCGGGGAATTGGCGGAGGCTTTCAAGGGCCGTTGCGCCGAGGTAATGAAGGAGCCGGGCTGCGAGCAGTTCGAGGCGTTTCGAAGCGTTGTCGATCCTGACAAGGTGGTCTTGCTCGAACGCTGGACCGATCAGGCGGCGCTCGACGTCCACGCCAAGTTGAATGCGACGCGCCCAGCGATGCCTTCGGGGTTGCGGGTCGGCAATGGCGAACGTGAAGACTACGAGTACAAGCGCACACGCTGAAATTGTCACCGCACCGGCCAAGCCGCCTTGTCTTTCCGGCCAGGGTTGGCCCCCGGCTGGCTGATTGCGGCGTTGGCAGCCATGCCGGACCGAGCACAACGAGCCGCAAACCAGCCGCAGGCCCGGCTTGTCCGGACTTGGGCCGAGTAGCCCGACATGACGCCTCCGGGTGTCGATAACGACGCGCATCATGCGCGGGACCAGCCCGACATGACGCTCCTGGGCAATGGATTATCCGGCCGGGACCGGGACTGGTCGCGCTGAATTTCCAATAAGCCGCCTCTCCAACCCCTGGAATTGCGGATGCGCGAATATTGGGACTTGTCCGAGAGCGGCTGGCAGCGGTCGCGTCGGCGCGGAGGAGAAGATAATGGGTTGGCTCGATGGCGAGGTCGCGTTGGTCACCGGCGGCGGCTCCGGCATAGGTCGCGCTGTTGTCGAGCGCTATGTCGAGGAAGGGGCGCGTGTCGCGATCATGGACCGGGCCGCCGGCCGCGGCGACGAATTGAGGTCGCGATTTGGCGACAGGGTTATCTCGATCGGCGGCGACGTCAGCCGGCTTGACGACAATCAGCGCGCCGTCGCCGAGACCGTGGCAGCGTTTGGCCAGCTCGACATTTTCGTCGGCAATGCGGGGGTGCTCGACGGGTTCATTCCGCTCGCCGAGATGGCGGAAGACAAGCTTGACGCGGCCTGCGACGAATTGTTCGCGATCAATGTGAAGGGCTGCATCCTGGGGGCCAAGGCAGCTCTTGGCGAACTCGCCAAAGCCAATGGCTGCATGATCTTTACGGCGTCCGGAGCCGGGTTTACCTCAGCCGGCGGCGGCGTCATCTACACCGCGTCAAAGCACGCGGTGGTCGGGATTATCCGTCAGTTGGCGGTGGAATTGGGGCCAAAGATCCGGGTTAATGGCGTCGCTCCGGGCGGCACGATGACCGATCTGCGCAGTGTCGGAGCGCTGCAGTTGGAGGACCGCTCGCAATTCTCACTCCCGGGTGCCGCCGAGCGGATCGCCGCCGGCAATCCGCTGCACATCGCACTCGATCCGGCCGATCTGGCCGGCGCCTTTGTGTTCCTGGCATCGCGCGCCAATGCCCGCGGCATCACCGGCGCGGTCGTTGCAGTCGATGCCGGATCGACCTTGCGAATGATGCGCCGGCGCTAAATCCTCTGTGTGGCGCACCGTTTGTTCGGATTCTCCGTCGCCAGGATTTTTGCGCCAGGATTTGGTGCCAGGCATCGATTATCGGAACGCAACATATATGGAGATGCAGTCGCGTGAGGTGCAACGCGGCGCGCCGCAAGAGTAGCGAGTGGGTCGCCGGCCGGGTTTGGCTGCGGGACGCATGGCACGCAAATTGCCGAGAAACCAGGGCAAACGAGGAGACAGGGATGGCGGGTGATTTGAACGGCTGGGTCGACAGCGCCAATGGGCTCGTCGACCGCCGCATCTTTATCGAGCCCCAGATCTACGAACAGGAGCTGCGGCAGATTTTTGCACGCTGCTGGTTGTTTTTGTGCCACGACAGCCAGATCCCACAGCCCGGCGATTTTTATACGACCTATATGGGCGAGGACCCGGTGCTGGTGGTGCGCGACAGCCGCGGCAAGATCAATGCTTTCCTGAATGTCTGCCGCCATCGCGGCAATCGGCTCTGTCGCGCCGATAGCGGCAACGCCGCCAGTTTTACCTGCGCCTATCATGGCTGGACGTTTCGCAACGACGGCACGCTAACCGGTGTGCCGCATCTGAAAGATTTTTATTACGACGCGCTCGATCGCAGCCAATGGGGGCTTGTGCCGGTGGCGCAGCTCGACAGTCATCGCGGGCTGATCTTTGCAACCTTTGACCGTCAGGCACCGCCATTGCGCGAATATCTCGGTGAAATGGCGTGGTATCTGGATGTGTTCTTTGACCGCCGCGAGGGCGGGGTCGAGGTGCTGGCCACGCATAAATGGATCGTGCCGTGCAATTGGAAATTCCCGGCCGAGAATTTTGGTGGTGACGCCTATCATGTGGCCTGGACGCACCTGTCCGCAGTCACGACCGGGTTCAGCAGCGGGGTCACCGCCAATCAGCGATCGACCGGCAGGATGGTCTCGCCCGGCAATGGCCACATGCTGATCTGCGTCGGGCCCGATGACCATGGCGACCCGCCGGTCCCGGTGATCCGGGAATACGAGAGCGCGATCCGCGCCGAAGTCGAACAGCGTCTGGGGCCGCGCTTGCGCCGGATCAGTCCGATTGTCGGGACGGTGTTCCCGCATTTTTCGTTTCTGCGCAGCACCTCGCGCACCTTTCGCGTGTGGCAGCCGCGCGGACCCGATAAGACCGAGATCTGGTCGTGGGTGTTCTGCGACAAGGCCGCACCCCCCGAGGTCAAGCAGGCCGTGCGGCTTGCCGCGGTGCGCGGCTTCAGCCCGTCCGGCACTTTTGAGCAGGACGATATGGATAATTGGCAGGAATGCACCCGAAGCTGTCGCGGCGTCATCTCGCGCCAGCTGGCGCTCAACAACCAGATGGGGATGGGTCACGACCACTATGACGAGGGGCTCGGCGCTTGGGTCAGCGAAGCGCGGATCAGCGAGAACAACCACCGCCACTTCTATCGCCGCTGGGCGGAATTGATGGCCGGCGCCAGCTCACCAGGATTGGAACACCGGCAAATGCAGGCAGCTGATGACTGAGGAAGGATTGATCCGCGAAGTCGAGCAGTTCCTCTATCGCGAGGCACGGATGCTCGACGAGCGCCGGTTTTACGATTGGCTTGAACTGTTGACCGACGACATCCGTTACCGGATGACGACCCGCGGCAACCGTTATCAACGCGTCAGCAAAGCGATCGCGATCCTCGATCCGTCACGCTATGTCGAGGAGGATTTGGCGGGCGAGGACGAGTTCGCGATCCTCGATGAGGACAAGGCAAGCCTGGCCGGTCGCGTAGCCCGGCTCGATACCGGCATGGCATGGGCAGAGGACCCGCCGTCGCGCACCCGCCACTTTGTCACGAATATTGAAGTCGCGCCCGCGATGTCGGCTGGCGAGATCGCGGTCTGCTGCAACTTTCTCGTCTACAAGAATCGGTCGGAGGCCGAACAGGATTTTTATGTCGGTTCTCGCCGCGATCTGCTGCGCCGGGTCGACGGCAGCTGGCGGATCGCACGGCGCTGCCTGGTGCTCGATCAGAATGTGATGCTCGCCAAAAATATCAGCACGTTCTTCTGATCCGGTGCGTCCCGCCGGTTACAGAAGCTGGCTGTTGTCCGCAGCCATGGTCCGCGCGGCGAGCGCGGTCATGACCAGCGACAACCCGGAGAACACCATATTGATCCCGACAAGCAGACCGATTGCCCAGGCGGCCGAGCTCGGCCAGCCATCCCAGATCAGAAACGCAAGCAGCAGGTCGACGAGGCCGCTGAACAGCACCCAGCCCCAACTCGGCAGATGCTTTCGATGTTCCAGTGCCAGCAGGATCGCGGCTATCCCTTCGATGATGAAGAATGCGACCAGCGCGATCGTCAAGGTCAGGACCCCGGCAATCGGCCGTAGCAGCAATATGAGACCAAGCGCGATCGCCAGCACCGCTGTCGCCAATGACCAGCCGAAACCCGGCATGTTGCGATGTTGCACGACCGAAATCGTGCGAAAGATCCCGCCGACAAAAAACAGCCAGCCAATAAAGATCGTGATCGCCAGACTGGCGATTTCGGGAACCGCAATCGCCAATAACCCGAGGACCATCATGACCAGGCCTTCGGCTAGAAACAGCTTCCAGTGCGCGTGGAACGCCGACGCCAACCGGCGGCGGACATTGTCGAGATCGGGAAAAATACCAGGATCGCTCATCGCTCCCTCATCGCCCGGTAAATTGTGGGCAGCCTGTTTCGCCGAGCGCATGTTAGCGGATTACCGGACGTTCGTCCGCCGGGCTTGAACCGCGCATCTTGCGCTTAACAATTGCGGCCTGATCAACCCTGGCTTTCGACTGCCTGGATGGCGGCCCGAGACAATCCGTCGAGCTTGCGCCGATCGAAATCGGGGATTTCGCCCACCCCCTTGCTGCGGATTACGGCAAACACGACAAAACCGCCTTGTCGGCGCGGCGCAATAAAGTATTCGGTAATACGCCGCTGATTGGTTTCGCTACACGACAAGACGGCACTGAACACCGCGCGGTCGTCGATATCGATACGAAATCGTGCGGCGGCGAAATCGCCCTTGCACATCTGCGGGTCGACCGCGATCAGGTTCGAGGCAATCCCGACGGCACTGATGTCGGGCCCCGGCGGGATGATCTTGACGGCCCCGGCGGCGTCTTCGGAACGCCACACAGCGGCAAAATCTGCAAGCGCCGGAGGCTTGTCGGCACCGATCAGGTGCGCATCGGGCATTTGCGCCCGGGCAAGGAAATCGGTCGCCAGTCGAACCTCCTCGACCGTGGTTGCGCTCGCCGGCTCCGGCCCCATCGGCAAAGCCGAGGGTGCCGCAAGCTCCGGCGTAACAGCGGTAAATGCCAAGGGGGGCTGGTCGGCCGATGCCGCTGCCGTTTGCGGGACCACCTTTGCCGCCGTGTTTGCCGGAACCGGCGGCGGATCGGCGACTGCGGCTGTCGCGGATCTACCGGCGCGATCGGGCAGGCTTTCAGTCCCGGAAGGCGCCATCGCTGCCAACCGGGTCGACAAGGCGGGTGTCGGCAGCGATGTCGAAATTCTAACTGCCGAGGGTGCCGGCAGTCCGGCGGACCCACTTTCCAACTTCGCAGATGGCGCCGCCTTGGCGGTAAACGGAGCCCCATCCGCCGTTCGGATATCGGACGAGAATGCGCCGACCGACAAGTCCGCCGCCATCTTCCGGGACGGGCTATCCGAGGAGGATGGTGGCGCCGGCGGCGTGGCGGCGGGAGTTCCCGGGTTCGGAAACGAGGCGGGGGCAGGAGCGGCGGCTGTCTCGGCCATCGCCGGGGGCTGGGGCTGAGCGCCGGCCGGGGCGATGGTGGCGTGACGGGCGGCCGCGGGTGACGATGACGGCGACCCGTCCGCCGCCGCCTTGGTTGGCGACGGTTGCAAGGCGGTTGCCAATGGAGGTCCGGAGGGCGAAGGCCCGGCCGGCGATCCGGCGGGCAGAGATCCGGCGGGCAGAGATCCAGCTGGCGCCGACACTGCCGCATCCGCCCGTCCTGTCAAACCGGCCCCGGTTTGTGGTCCGGCAGATGCTGCTGCTGCGGGTGCGGATGATGCCTCGTCCTCGAGCGCAATCGAGGTCCGTACGCACTTCGTCAGCCGATCCATGACGCCGGGTGTCTGATTGAGCTTGAAGAAAAATGATTGTCCCTCGGCGTCAAGTGCAAGTTCCGCACTATGGCGAAACGCGTCAATCAGGTGCGAACTATCCGGTAAGGAAACCAGCAACAGCTGGCGATTTGGTATCGTCGCGAACCGGTCGAACGGAATTCCGCTGTCCAGCCGCAACCGAATCGGCGCTTTCAACTTTGGCGGAAAAGACCAATTCGGGTTGATAAAGCCGAGCCACCAACGAAATTGCGAAGTGACCAATACGAACAGATTTATCCCGCTGTCGTAAGCCACACCGGCCGAGCAATGGGTGAAAGCGCCGGTACGGACGTCGGTATAGGCGCCGCCCGACCAGAAACCAATCTTGAACGGCCGCAAAGGGCCGCCGGCATGGGCCGCCGCACCCGACAAGACCGAGGCCGCCACCATCACCGCGGCAAGGCGCGACAGGTACATCCACCCCCTCATTCGTCACCCACCCCCGCTATTCGTCACGAAAATATCATACTTTTGGCGGGGCCGGATCCTCGGCAACACCGTGACTGCGGCAGTTGCCGCAGGGCGGTGTAGGGCGGTTGCCGCGGAGTGTTAGGACTGGGGCATCGGCAACGCCAGTGCGCCGGCGTCGGACTGGGGTTCCGCCTGTGGATTAGCGCGATGTTGCCGGCTTTACGATGCTTCAACAACCGAGCGCCGATATGGGCTGTCGGTCAAGATCGTGACGCCGGTTGCATTCACCGCATCAGCGCAGGCCCAGCGCGCGGAACTCACCCCGGAGCGAGCGATAGGCGAGCAAGCCATAAAGGCAGGCCACCAGCGCAACCGTGGCCGTTGTCCCGATTACCAGCGACTTTACCGTCATCTGTCGGCTCGACCGGATCGAATTACACTGCCGGACGGGTTCGGACTTCCTCTGGCACCTTGCGCGTCAGAAACTGCCCGTCTCCGAGGTCACCCGAAAAGCGGCCGTTGTCGACCACGATCTTGCCGCGCAGCATTGTCATCGACGGCCACGCGGCGAGGTCGCGGCCTTCCCACGGGCTGTAGTCGGCCTCGTGCATATCGGCGGCGCGTACGATGTGGCGTCGCCGCGTATCGAGAACGACGATATCGGCATCGGAACCGACCGCGAGCGCGCCCTTTCGCGGGTACAATCCCATGATCCTGGCGGCATTGGCCGAGACAAGACCGACGAAATCCACCAGGCTGCGACCGCGCTTTTCAACCGTCTCCGTATAGATTAACGACAGGCGCGGCTCGACCCCGGCATTGCCGCCGGTCGTGTCGTCGATGCGTCGCCCTTGCAGTTTGATGCGCAGCGGGCAGCAGATCTCGTCAGTCGCAACCGTTTGGATCGCGCCGTGATCGGTCGCCGCCCACAAGGCCTGCTGGTCGGCTGGAAATTTCAGCGACGGATAGGTGTGATAGATCTGGCCGTTCGGGCGCTTATAATCCTCGGAATTGTATAGCAAGTATTGATGCAGGGTTTCGCCGTAGATCGGCACGCCGTTGGCTCGCGCCGCCGCGATCGCTCTGACGCCGGTCGCCGCCGAGGTATGCATCATGTAAAGCGCAGCCCCCTCAACACTGGCGGCGAGCCGGATCACTCGGTTGAACGCCAGGTCCTCGCTGAGCGTGTTGTGGACTTCGGCCATGTTCTCAAAGCCGGTCCGGTCCTCGCGGAACAGCTTTTCGTACATATGCATGACGAGGTCGTTGTCTTCGGCGTGGATTGCGGCGATGCCGCCCGCCTTGGCCAGAACCTTCAGAACCTCCCAGATATCGCCAAAATCGACCATGCGGCCGAGCCGGCTCGGGGTGATGTCGGTGGTAAAGATCTTGACCGAGGGATGCCCGGCCGCGACCGCCTCGGCCAGTTGCGGCAGGAGTTCGGGCGGCAATTTCCCCTGGACCATGGTGTGAAAGGCATAGTCGCAATGGCAGTCGCCGGCCCACTCCTTTTGCCGCCGCTCGATCGCCTGCTGCACATTGTCGCCGTCGCCGACCAGTGCAAAATCGATGATCGTCGTCGTTCCGCCATGCAACGCCGCCTCACTGACCCGTGCCGGCCCCTCGGTCATCTGGTGCTGCGTGGTCCCCGGCACGACGATCGGCCAGCGGCAATGGACATGCGGGTCGATGCCACCGGGAATGACGATCTGTCCCGACGCATCGACGGTGCGTCCGGCCCCGACCGCAGCGAGGCTGCCCGGGGCGCCGATCGCGGCGATCCTGCCTGAGGCGATGCCGATATCGGCCAGCTCCGCCCCGGACGACAGCACCGCGAGCCCGTTGGCGACGACGATGTCCAACATTCCGATCCCCGTCTCTGAATACCAGCCACGGTTATAGATCCAACGCCGCTGTGAGGGACAGCGCAAGCAGCTAAGCGGCCGCTTAAGAAAAGAACCGCACGATGCGCCTATTCGCTGTCACTTTAAGGAAAAGCTCAAATCTTGAAGGAAAAGCCCAAATCGGGCTGTTGTTGGCGCCAGCCGTGCGAATGCGCAGCGGGCGCGAGCGGATAGCGATCGAGGTCGCATTGGCCGAACTGGTAGCGATTGCGATCGATCCGAGAGCGCAATTGCCGCGAAAGCGTATTTGGCGCGCCGGATCATTTGGTTGCCCAGATCATTTGTTGCGACGGCCGCCAGTAACGGCTCGTTGATTGGTTAGCTGCGCGGCCGGTCAAGGCAAGACCGATCGACCAGATACTCGGAAACCCAAGGAAAGCGGGGTTCGCACAACCCGCCTTTTTGCATGGGTTGCGCATGGATTGCAGCGTCGAGCGGGGGAGGGGGTCCCGAAGGTTCGGAGCTGCGGAGCCTCGCTGTCGGAGAAGCTTACAGCCGCATCTTCATCATAAGTAAGCGAAATGACCAATGAGCCGGCTTTGTTCTCCGAACATGCTGTCGGATTCCCTTACAAGCAGGGAGAAACTGACGATTTTTTAATGAAAAACCGTCTGATATTCATCCTAAATTCAGAATGGTACGGTTAATGCACGCTGTCATTCAGGTTTTCGTAAGTAACCAAGCTTTGGAAAGCGAGGGTTAGCCACCGAAAGGAGGAAGCTCATGGCCCGATCAACCCGGACACTTTCAGCTGCAGCCATCGTTAGCGCCATCCTGGCGAACTGGGGTCCGGCTCGGGCGGATGTCATCGTCGACATCCCGGCGCTGCAGGATGCAACGCTCTTCGGCGCTTCCCCGTCCAACAATAATTCCAGTTCGGGACCCGGCATGCTGGTCGGTACCGGTGGCGCGGGCAATCCAAAGCGCGGATTGATCGAATTCGATATCCCGGCTTTTGTCCCCGCCAACGCTACAATTACCAGCGCGGTTTTGAACCTCGTCCTCGGTCAGGTGGCCGGGAGTGGTGGGGCTGCGGGCGATACGACGCCGCGAACG
>DATJLK010000196.1:0-9390 GCA_035509615.1 Allostellaceae bacterium
GGCGTGGCGCCGATCCGCGCCAGTTCCATCAGGCTCGCCCACAGCCGCTCGCCATTGACCTGCAGATTGCGCATCCCGCCCTCGCCCGTTCCGGCCAACCCATCATAGCCGGGTGAGCAATCGTCCAAAAGTGGCCAACAAACACGCTGGTGATCGTTGATCCGAATGCAACAGATTTCGGCACCAGCTTCAGGGCCGCCGACAGAGCTTCTTATGTTGATAAATTGGAGTGAGCTAAAGGAGGAGTGACCGTGCACATATCTCGAAATGGAAATGACCAGTTCAATCTGCATCTATCGAGAGATAAACTTAAGGCAATTAGCATCTGTATGAACGAAGCTTTTCACGGTTATTCGTCGAAGAGTTTTCAATCCGCGTTGGCGCTGACCGGAAAACCATTGAATCAATTCATGATCAAATATTGGAGGAATCGCGTTCTAAATCATGAGTGATACGGACTATAAAACGAGTTTTCCGCCGGCCGGTGCCCTCATACATGTGGTTTACATAGCATCAGCAGCGGAGGGTGATCAGTGAGACTTGATAGCATCGTCCAGGATCAGTTCGATGCCCGGTTTTTCGGGGCTGCTGGCAATCGATGGATCCAGCGCGGCACGCAAATCCGTCGGCGGGTCATCGACCCAAATACGATCACAGTATTCCAAGAAACCTAGAGTGCGGCTTTTGCCCGCGCGACGCGCCGTCAAGATTGCTTCGCTTGCGCTCGCAATGACACCGCAAGCTGGTGTCATTGCGAGGAGCGGAGCGACGCGGCAATCCCGCTGCGAGGAAGGACAGCGGGTGTCGTCTGTTTGGTTTCCCTTACTAACGGTAGCGGCATCTACGTCAACAACTTGGATTGAGCGAAGAGAAAGGATCATGCGCATGTCCCGAAATGGCGACTTGGAGCTATCCGGAGGTGAACTCGGGGCATCGTCTTGCAGGTTGCGCATCAGGCCGTCACCGTCTTAGCTGTTCACTCAGCCGCGGGGAGGGCAGCGGTAAGGAGATGTGTCATGGCCGATGACGATACGCTCGCCTATGCCTCGGTGGCGGTGTTGAGCGACCTCTATCGCAAAAAGTCACTGTCGCCAATCGAGACCAGCACCGCGCTCGTCGATCGTCTTCACGCACTTCAACCAAAGCTCAATGCGTTTTGCATCGTCGACCGCGACGGTGCGCTGGTCTCGGCTCGCGCTTCGGAAGAACGCTGGCGGAAGGGCGAGCCCGTGGGGCCGCTTGACGGGGTGCCGGTGACGATCAAGGATCTGATGCTGATGCGCGGGTTCCCGACCCGGCGCGGCTCGCATCTGGTCGACCCCGGCCAGGACTGGTCAGAGGACACGCCGGCGGTGGCGCGGCTGCGCGAGGCCGGGGCGGTCATCATCGGTAAGACCACGACCTCGGAATTCGGCTGGAAGGCGCTCGGCGACAGCCCGGTGCATGGCATTACGCGCAATCCCTGGGATTTGTCGCGGAGCTCGGGCGGCAGCAGTGCGGGTGCAGCGGTCGCGGCGGCCGCCGGGATCGGGGTCCTGCATCTCGGCAGCGACGGCGCCGGCTCGATCCGCACGCCATCGTCGTTCTGCGGCATCTTCGGGTTGAAGCCGAGCTTTGGCCGGGTGCCGGCCTATCCGCCGTCGCCGCTCGGCCTGCTGTCGCATCATGGGCCGATCGCGCGCAATGTCGCCGATGCGGCGGCAATGCTGAATGTCCTGGCGCGCCCGGACCATCGCGATCCCTATGCCCTGCCAGCCGACGAGCGCGATTGGCGGAGCGGGATCGAGGGCGGTGTGAAGGGCTGGCGGATCGGGTTCAGCCCGGATCTTGGCTATGCCCGGGTCGATCCGGAGGTCGCCGCCGCCGTCGCCGCCGCGGCGCGCCAATTCGCCGCGCTGGGCGCTGTTGTCGAAGAGGTCAAGCCGATCTTCGCTTCGCCGCGCGAGGCGCTGTTCACCTTGTGGGCGGCCGGGGTCGCGGCATTGCTGCGGAACTTCCCCGACGAGCGCAAGAGCCTGGCCGATCCAGGCCTGTTGGCAACCGCCGCGGCGGGCGAGCGGATCGCTGCCGCCGACTGGGTCGAGGCCGACCTCGTGCGCAACGAGCTCGGCCGGCGGATGGCCGCCTTCCACCAGACCTATGACCTGCTGCTGACTCCGACAATGCCGGTTCCCGCCTTGCCGGTCGGGCAGGATCTGAACGACCCCGCCCATGAACGGCATTGGATCGACTGGTCGCCCTTCAGCTATCCGTTCAACATGACCCGCCAGCCGGCGGCAAGCCTCTGCTGCGGGCTGACCGGCAACGGACTGCCGATCGGTCTGCAGATCATCGGCCCGCTTTATCGCGATGACCAGGTCCTGCGCGCCGCCCGTGCCTTTGAGATGATCCAGCCGGTGCGCCGCCCACCGCCCCTGGTCTGACCTCTCCGCCAAACCGAGGCTCGCAATTCGAAAGGCCGCGAGCGACGCGACCTTGGATACCGGCCTCTTACCCGTCGTCCCAATCGGGGCTGCGGCTCGATGGCGGGGTGGGGTCGCCGTCATATTGGTAATGGCGGGTCCAGGGGCGTGCCGCCGGGCGGTCGCGGTCAGGCTTTTGCGCCAGGGTCTGGCACACCGTCAGCCAGCCACGATCAAACGCGCAGGCCATGCCGGCCATATAGATCCGCCAAATCCGATAGCGCTCGGCACCCGCGGCGACGATTGCCGCCGCCCGCGCTGCTTCGAGGCGGCGGACCCAATGCCATAGGGTCAGCGGGTAATGTGGCCGCAAATCCTCCATATCGAGAATTTCGAGCCCGCTGCCGGCAATCTCGTACAGTACGCGCGAGATATGCGGCACCTCACCCCCGGGAAACACAAAGCGGTCGATAAACTCGCCGCCCGGCGGGCCCTGGCCATGACCGTCGCGGTTCGTTGCCGAAATGCCGTGGTTGAGGGCGATTCCGCCCGGCCGCAGCAATCGCGCGATCGTCGCAAAATAGAGCGGCAGGTTGGCTCTGCCGACATGTTCGTACATGCCGACCGAGACAATCTTGTCAAATTCCGCAGCACCCAGCAGGTCGCGATAGTCGGCGAGTCTGACTTCGACCTGGTCGGCCAGCCCGCGGGCAGAGATGCGCCGGCGGGCTTCGTCCACTTGCGGCTGGCTCAAGGTTATGCCGAGACCGGAAATCCCGTAATTCGCCGCTGCCCACAGCAGCAGCCCGCCCCAGCCGCACCCGATGTCGAGGAGCCGCTCTCCGGGCCGCAGCCGCAATTTGCGGCAGATGTGATCGAGCTTTTGTTCCTGTGCGGTGTCGAGATCCTCCGACCCGGTCGCGAAATAAGCGCAAGAATAGATCAGGTGACGGTCAAGCCACAGGCAATAAAACTCGTTCGATACGTCGTAATGATAGCGCACTGCGTCAGCGTCGGCCGCCCTGCTGTGCCGCCGCGGCAGATGGGCGAGCAAAGACGCCGCCCGATGCAACAATGGCAGATTGCCGATCCGCTCAGCGAGGGCCATGCCAACTCGCACTACATCGCCGATACCGCCGTCGACCTCGAGTTCGCCCTCGACATAGGCCTGTGCCAGACGACCCATATTCCCGGTCAAAAACCACCGCAGCAACCGTTGCGAGTGCAATTTAACGGTTATCTGCGGCGAGGACGCAAAATCGAACACCTCACCGTCCCAAAATGCGATGCGCAACGGCAATGGTTCGCCGCGCAGGCGGTTACGTAGATACGCGAGGACCCGGTTGCGCAGCGATATCCGCTGTCCCGATTGCAAAACAACCATCACCGTGCCTCGGCGGCGGCGGGCGTCGTCACCCGCTCTGGAAAACGCTTGGCGATCGGCGCATGATCATCGCGATCGGAATTAATTCAAGTCGCCGCCGACTGGAGGGGCGTACCGATGAAGATCGTCAAGATCGAAGACTTGCATTGCGACGCTGGCTGGCGGGTCAATTCGTTTCTGAAGATCACCACCGACGACGGCATCATCGGCTGGTCGGAATATATGGAGGGCTATGGCGCGCAAGGCTTGACCGCGGTCATCCGCAAGATGGGCGAGCGGCTGATCGGGCAGGACCCGCGCCCGGTCGAGCGCCACAGCGCCTATCTCTACGCGGCAACCCGGCAGGCGGCTGGCGGGATCAACCAGATGGCGATCGCCGCGATCGAAAACGCGCTGGTCGATATCAAGGCCAAGGCATTGGGGGTGCCGGTTTACGAAATGCTGGGCGGCCCGGTGCGCGAAACGCTGCAGCTCTACTGGTCGCATTGCGGCACCTATCGCGCGCGCCACGCCGAGCATATCAGGGAGTGGGCCGGGGTCGACCCGGTGCGCTCGCTTGACGATATCGTGGCGCTGGGGGAGGAGGTTCGGCGTCGCGGGTTCAAGGGGCTCAAGACCAATTTAATCCGGTTTGACCGTGGCAAGCCCTATATGTACGGGCCCGGTACCGGCAACCCGCCGGGTTTCCCCGAACTCAATGTCGACCACCGTATCGTCGACGCCGCGGTGGCGCAATTGGAGGCGTTCCGCCGAGGTGCGGGTCCTGATGTCGGGCTGCACCTCGACACCAACTTCAATTACAAAATCGACGGCTATATCAAACTGGCGCGCGCGCTGGAGCCGCTCGACATGGTGTGGCTGGAGATCGACCTCTACGACCCGGCCGGGCTTTCGTTGATCCGCCGTTCGGCGAGAACCCCGATCGCGTCGCTTGAATCGATCTATGGGCGGCGCAATTTCCGGCCGTTTTTCGAGGCGCAGTCGGTCGATTACGCGATCATTGACGTGGCCTGGAACGGCATTCTCGAATCGGTCAAGATCGCGGCGATGGCCGATGCTTACGAGGTCAATGTCGCGCCGCATAATTTCAACGGCCATCTGGGTTCATTGATCAGCGCGCATATGTGCGCCGTGGTGCCAAACTTCAAAGTCATGGAAATCGATATCGACGATGTGACCTGGAAGGACGACATCGTGACCCGCCCGCCGGTGATAAAGGATGGCCACCTGTTATTGCCCACCGGCCCCGGCTGGGGGGCGGACGTCAACGAGGACTTCGTCCGCGGCCACCCACCAAAACGATAGGAGGCCGGTGCAGGATCGGCGCAGCATGCCTGCTGATCAACTACCCGGATCGGCACGCCGCCCGCGGAATTTCCGGTTCTTTCGGGTTTTACGAGAATTTGGGTGCGCCCGGGGGCGCTGCCGGCCGCGATCGGGTTGCGGGGCGAGCCGAAGGCGGGGCTAAGATGGTTACGGCAAGGAAGTGACAGCGATCAGGAGAGGGGCGAGATGAATGACGCGGCAATGTCGGTCGACCCCGAACTCATAGCGGCGCAGCAATTGTTGCAGAGCCGGGGCTATGTCGTGCCTGACCGTACCCAGGCGGCGCTGTCCGAGGTGCGGGCGGCGCAGGACCGGGTCGGCGCCTTTCTCGGCGAAGGTTCGGTGCCGCTGCAGCACGAGCGCGATCTGAGCCTGCCCGGACCGCATGGACAGGTGCCGTGCCGGCTCTATCTGCCCGATGGCCGCGAGCATCCCCCGGTCATCATCTATGCCCATGGCGGCGGCTTTATGCAGGGAAGCCTGCCGTCCTGGGATGCGATGCTGCGCGAATTGGTGCGCGGATCAGGGGTGGCGGCTTTGTCGGTCGACTACAAGCTGGCGCCCGAGCACCGTTTTCCCAAGGCCTATGATGAGATGGTGGCGGTAACTCGCCTCGTGGCCAGCGAGGGTGCCGGCCTCGGCATCGATTCGACCCGGCTGGCATTGGGCGGCGACTCGGCGGGCGCCAATCTGGCGCTCGCCACAGCAATCGCGTCGCGTGACCTCGGGGTCCGGGCGCTCCGCTTTATGCTGCTGATCTACGGCGTTTATTCGACCGACAGCGAGAGTGCCTCATGGCAGCGTTTTGGCCACGGGGCAGGGCTGTCGCAGACCCAAATGCGGTGGATCTGGGAGACCTATCTCGAACATCCCGGGCAACAGCAGGACTGGCGCGCCGCCCCGATTCTCGGCAATCTCAACGGGCTGCCGCCGGCATATCTGATTGTCGGCAGTCTCGATCCGCTCGGCGACGACAGCCACCGCCTCGATCAGGCGTTGAGAGAGGTCGGTGGCTCTTCCACTCTCAACATCTATGATGGGCTCGGCCACGGCTTTATCCGCTATGGCCGGCTGGTTGGCGCCGCCCGCCGCGCAATTGGCAATTGCGCCGCGGCGTTGCGCGACGGCATGGCCGCGGCTGCGGTGTGAACCGGTTCCGGCGGCCCGCAGTGCCGCGGCGAGGTGGGTGGAACGTCTGTGGACCAAGCAGTGTTGGAAGGTGGACAATCGGCTTTCATCAAAGTTCTGGAGGTGAACATGTCGAGTTCCACCACCATCCGCCGGTTCTCGGCGATCGGAACCTTGGCAGCCTCGGCCTTTGCTCTTGCGACGCTGACCGTTCCATTGGCTCCGGCCAAGGCACAGGTTGCCGGTTTTGGTTTCTGGCCGTTCGGGTTTAGCGCCGCCGCTCCCTATCCTTATTATAGCTATCCGCCAGCTTATTACTACCCTGCGCCGGGTTACACGTACAACTATTATACCCGGAGCTACTCTCCAAACTATACCTACCCAAATTATTATTCAGGGTATTACCCAAACTATTATAGCGGTTACTACTATCCGAGCTCCTGGTAACGGCCCGCCCACAGTTTCGTCCGCGTTCGTCCAGGCCGTTCCGCGGGCGGCGGCACGGATCGCCGACCCCTCGCGGCCGCTATAGCCGACCCCTCGCGGCCGCTATAACTGTGGCACAGTCAGCGGCCGTTGCTCGTTTTTGCCGTCACCCGAGCGCTGATCGGCAGGTCCTTCACTGCGGGTCAGGTTGAAGGCGGTGTTGACCAGCGCCACATGCGAAAACGCCTGCGGGAAATTGCCGAGCTGGCGTTTGGCGCGCGGATCGTATTCTTCGGCCAGCAGCCCGACATCGTTGCGCAACGACAACAGCTGCTCGAAGAGCTCGCGCGCCTCCGCCGTCCGGCCTTGCAGAATGTAGTTGTCGGCAAGCCAAAAGCTGCAAGCGAGAAAAGCCCCCTCGCCGGGCGGCAGACCGTCGACCCCATTGCCGGTATCGTAGCGGAACACCAGCCCATCATAGACCAGCCGCTTTTCGATCGCCTTGACGGTGCCCAGAATTCGCCGGTCGGTCGGCGGCAAAAAACCGACGAGCGGCAGCAGCAACAGTGCCGCGTCAAGCGATTTCGACCCGTAAGCCTGGACAAAGCTGCCGAGTTCCGGGTCAAAGGCCTTGGCGCAAACATCGGCGTGAATCTTGTCGCGGATCTCGACCCAGGGTGCGGTCTCGCTGCCGCCGTCGAGGCGTTCAGCGATCTTTATCGCGCGGTCAAACGCAACCCAGGCCATGACCTTTGAATGGGTGAAATGCTGTGGCGGACCGCGCACCTCCCAGATCCCTTCGTCGGGGTCGCCCCAGATCCCCGCCAAGTGATCGAGCACGGCGCGGACCAGCGGCCTCGCCCGGTCGGCCGGCGCCAGACCGCTCAAATAGGTGTGATAAAACACGTCGAGGATCTCGCCAAAGATGTCGAGCTGTGTTTGGGCGGATGCGGCATTGCCGATGCGAACCGGGCGCGACGCTTCGTATCCGGGCAGCCACGGCACCTCCCATTCGGTCAGCCGGCGCTCGCCGCCGATCGCGTACATGATCTGGATCTGCTCGGGGCTGCCGGCGACCGCGCGAAACAGCCAGTCGCGCCACGACCGCGCCTCGCCCGAACAGCCGGCATGCATCAGCGCCAGCAGGGTGAAGGTCGCATCGCGCAGCCAGCAATAGCGGTAGTCCCAATTGCGCGTTCCACCGAGCTGCTCGGGTAGCGAGGTCGTTGGCGCCGCGACAATGCCACCGGTTGGTGCATAGGTCAGGCCCTTGAGCACCGCCAGCGAGCCTTTGACGGTATCGCTCCACGGCCCGGCGGAGGCGCATCGCATGCTCCATTGCCGCCAAAAGGCAAGCGCGTTTTCGAGCGCGCGTTGGGGGTCGACCGGCCGTGGCGGCGGCAGATGCGAGTCACCGTAACTCAACACAAACGGAATGGTTTCGCCGTCGCGGATCTCGAACTCGCCAACCGTTTTCAGATCCTCGCCAACCAGCTCGATCGGGGTTCGCAGCACCACCCGCTCAGGCCCGGCGATCGCCGAAATGCCACCCTCCGCGAGCCGTTCGACCCACGGCACCAAGCTGCCGTAGTCAAAGCGCAGGACGACTTCGACCTGCATTTTGACCCGGCCGCTCAGCCCTTGCACTAATCGTATGACATTGACCGAGCCGTGGCGCGGGCGGAAGAAATCAATCAGCCTGACGGCGCCATCCGCGGTCGTGAACGTCGTCGCCAGAACCAGCGAATCATTGATATAGCGCCGCTCGATTTTGGGATCGGGATCGGTCGGCGCAATCAGCCAGCGTCCATGCTCGGGTTTTCCCAACAATGCTGCAAAGCAGGCCGGCGAATCAAATCGCGGCAGGCACAGCCAATCGATCGAGCCGTTGCGGCCAACCAGAGCCGCGGTGCCGCAATCGCCGATCAGCGCATAATCTTCAATCCGCAATTTCGTCATTGGCTCCCCTGAAATGTTCTCGTCGGTCAACGGCCACCGGCACCATAAACCCAGCACCATAAACAATGCCGGCGACCAATCGTCTCTGGGCCGCTCGGTCGGCAGCGAACCGGTACGACCGTATCAATCAATGAACGCGCCGGGCATCAAACGCACTGGGCATCCGGGCGCCTGCCGATCGATCCCGGATGGCCGATCGCGGCCGGTGGCGATCCCGCAGCAATCAGCTCGTCAGCCTGCGAAGGGTGGAGATTTCTGCTGCCGCCCGGCTATCCTCGCACCCTGTCGCAGTGCCGGTCAGCATTGCGCGAGATCGCTCAAGTGCTGGGTTTCGGGCCGACATTATCCGAATACGGTCGATACCATGAATAGGGATCGCGGATCGACCATGGCGCTGTCCAGGTTCCCTCTGGGGCGCAAGTGAGGGCGTATTCCGGAGACCCGTAGCCGGCGCCAAAGGTCCGGTTCAGGCAGACATGCCAGCTCGTCGCCTGGGAGATTGGGGTGCCGGGGGCGGGTTCAACGGCAAAAGGTTCCGGCACAGGTCCCGCGTAAGGCAGGGTTTGCGCGTGTGCGCCAGCCGCGCCGATTACCAGACCCAGTCAGCAAGCTGCGAGTGTCGTTTAGTTAACATATTGCCACATCTTTAACCTCTAGTCGTTATGTTTCGTCCACCTCATCAAACGGGTCTTGGTCAGATGGGTTCAAACTCTTGCTTGGCCGGAATCTGTCGCTTTCCGCTTCACCTTGAGCGCGATTCGTCGA
>DATJLK010000197.1:0-8974 GCA_035509615.1 Allostellaceae bacterium
CCCGAAGCGACGATGGACGGCCGCCCGATCGAATGCGCCCGCGGCAAGGTCATCGGCGGTTCGTCGTCGATCAACGCGATGGTGTATGTGCGCGGTCATCGCGGCGATTATCAGCGCTGGGCGGCGGGCGGGCTCGACACCTGGTCTTATGCCCATGTGCTGCCCTACTTCCGCCGGCAGGAGAGCTGGGAAGACGGACCCGGCCCCTATCGCGGCGGCGACGGGCCATTGACCGTCAGGCGCTCGCGCTACGCCGACCCGCTGATCGATGCCTATATCGCGGCCGGCGCGGCCGCCGGCTACCGGACGACCGAGGATTACAACGGCGCCGAGCAGGAAGGTTTCGGCCGCTCGCAAATGACGATCCGTAACGGGCGGCGGTGCAGCGCCGCGGTCGCCTATCTGCGCCCGGCACTATCCCGGCCCAATCTCGAGGTCGTCGTCAAGGCTTTGGTCAGCCGCGTTCTATTAGAAGGCAACCGGGCAATTGGTGTCGAGTACCTGAAAGCCGGCGAGCACCACATCGCCCATGCCGAGCGCGAGGTGATCCTCGCGGGTGGGGTCATCAACTCGCCTCAGCTGCTGATGCTGTCGGGGATCGGCGATCCCGAAACGCTCCGCGCGCATGGCATCACGGTCAACTTGGCGCTCCCCGGTATCGGGCAAAATCTGCAGGACCACATCTCCGCCCCCGTCACCTATGCCCGCAAGACTCCGGGGCCGTTGCACGTCCGGATGCGCGCCGACCGGATCGCGGTCGAATTGGCCAATACCTATTTCCGCGGCCGCGGCATTGCGACCGACCTGCCGGGCGGATTGCTGGCGTTCCTGAATTCCGGTCTGGGCAGCGGGCCGGCGCCTGCATTGCCCGACATCCAGCTGTTGTTTAATGCCGCGCCGTTGACCGCCGCCCCCTATTTCCCGCCGTTTATGCCTGCCTATGCCGACCGTTTTGCCTGTCGCGCCGTGGTGTTGCGCCCGGAAAGTCGGGGCCGGATCGAACTCGCCTCGGCTGATCCGGCAGCCCCGGTCCGCATCCGGCAGAATTTTCTCGCGACGGACCGCGATTGGGCGACGCTGCGCGCCGGGATCCGCATGATCCGCGACATCGGGTCTGGTACTGCACTCGCCCGGTTCTCGGACGGCGAGATCTCGCCGGGTCCATCGCGGCATTCCGAGGCTGATATCGACGCCCACATCCGCGCCACCGGGATTACGGTCCACCACCCGGTCGGCACCTGTAAAATGGGCCGCGCCACCGACCCGATGGCGGTCGTCGATCCTGAATTGCGGGTGCTCGGCGCCGACGGGCTACGCGTCGTCGACGCATCGGTCTTTCCCGACCTCGTCGGCGGCAACATCAATGCCGTCGTGATCATGATCGCCGAAAAAGCCGCCGACCTGATCCGCGGCCGCCCGCCCCTCGCTCCGGTCAACGTGTAACGATGCGATGGGCATAGCGGCGCGATTGGCGTTTCGCTCGCGCGTCTTTTTGCTTTCCCCGGCCCCGGCCGGGACCAGCGGTCGCCGCCGATCCCGAGTTTCGCCGAAAGTTAAGCTTGGGAATTCGGGACTGGAAAAGCGCCTGGACGGCCCGTCAGCTGTCGGACTGCCCAACTTCGCTGCGCTCGTCGCGATCCGCGCTAAGCGATCCTGCTTGTATCCACCGACAATCCGTACCAAGCGCGCGATCAGCGGAAGAATTCGACCTTGGCCTCGCGGAACCACAGGAAATTCGCCGGCGCCGCCGAAATCGGCCCGTTGATCGCGAACACCGCGAGTTCGAACTTGGCGCCGGGAGCAACCGGGTTGGCCAGCACCAGCCGATTGGGCATGTTGAACCCTTGGATCGTATAGGGGCTCGGCCGTCCCGCAGCGCGCGGCATCTCGCCATTGACCCACAGCTCGGCGTAGTCGTCGACATTGACCCGCAAAACCGCCATTGCCCCGGCCGTATCAAACCCGGCGGCATTGACCGGGATCGTCAATGTCGTGCGATACCAAAAAAACGACACCATGCCGCCGCCGCGTCGACCGCCCAAATCGGTCGCCGGCACCACCTCCCAATCGGAATCATCATAGCCGCGCTCCTCGGCATGCGGCTCGATGTCGTAGGTGGTCTTGAATTCGGGCCTCGAATCGGCAAGGGCCGGGCACTCGACGATTTTTGCCTCCTTTGCCCGCCATTGCGCAGCAAAAACCGCCGACCCCTCCGCGGTCATCAGATCGATGACATGCACCGGCGGCACCAGCGGCGCCACTGGCGGCTGCGGCATCTGTAGCGGCGGCATTGCCGGTGGCAGCGACTGCGTCGGCCGTATCCGTCCACTCTGCGCCATTTCCGATCTCCCCGATTCCCCTTGATCTCCAGCGATTATAGCAGACCCATCGCCCACCGCGATCGCAACATTCGCCGCCCGCTGTCGCCCATACATCTCGCCCGGTCGCTGCCGGCTCTTGAGTCCCGAGGCGCCCGGTCAGCTTTGGCATGCTCCTGATTTGGCCTGCGCCTGGCAGCGATCGGTTGGACAGCACGATGGCCCCGCCGCTGGCGTTGCGACGAGACGCGACTCCCAACGGTTGCAGGTCAGACTGGTCGGTCGGTAAGGAGAGTGGAAGACAACCGGAAGAGCAAAGAGAAGACGGAGCGGTCACCGCTCCGTCTTTCACCGTCGATCACCGCCGCGTTTTTTTACGAGGTCAGGCTTCTTATGAAGTCAGGTTTGATCAAGCGATTGATCTCCTCCATCGCCGCGCGCGGAGCGATCGCTGGAGTTGGCGGCTCCTCCGGAATTATCCGCTCGATTCTAGACCCCGGGCTAAGACCCCGGGTTCCACCAGGCGCCGTGCAGGGTGTAAGCGCCAGTCAGATCCGGATAGCAGGCGCCCATATAGAGCACGCGTCCGGCGCCGCAGTTTGGCAGGGGTGCCGCGGCCGCCATTGCCATTGGCGCCGGTGGAGCGGGCGGTGACATGGCACCTGTGAGCGCATTGGCCGTACCGGTCACAGCACCGGTCGCTGTGCCAACCGCACCGCCGACGATCGCGCCGACGGGACCGGCCGCCGCACTACCGTTCGCGGCGCCGGCCGCTCCGCCCGCCGCCGCACCGGACAGCGGACCCGACGGATAACCCGCCGCCGGGATCGGCTGGCAGGCGCCGTTATAAAACGCGTAGCCCGGTGCGCAGGCGGTCTGTGCCATCGCTGCCCCCGACGTGCCCGCTGCCAGCGCCGCGGCGATCGCAAAAATCTTGAGCCTGGATGATCCCATCGTCATCTCCCCAAAGCTTGCAACAAAGCGGCAAAGCGCCGCCTGCCAAGTCAACAGTGCCTTGGGGAGGCGCGTTCCGCGCGCGGCGGGGTCAACGCACACACTCTGAGCGTCCCACGCGAGGCTTGGACTTGCGCTGCTGTCGTCGAACGGATTTGTGGCAAGGTTGACGTCGAACCGCCCGCCTCTCATCCGCGGCACCGCTTCAGAAAATCGACAATGCGGTCGTTTAGCTCGATGCGGAGGCACTCCGCGCAGCAATGCTAATGCGGCTATGTGGCCCTTGATGCCGGATCGATGTCTGCCGGACCGTGCCAGTGATCAATCGCCAGCCAGATGGAGATCGACGCCGCGACCGCGCAGTTCGGCAAGGTAAGCCGTTACTGCCCCGAATGCTGTATCGAATTCCATTCGCACCGGGACCATACGGTCGCCCGGGATCAGCTGGGCATACCAGATCCTGCCGTGTTTGTAAGTGTCCCCGTCGCGATCGGGATTAACGACGCGATCATCGCGCTCGACATCGCAGACTTGGGTTTGACCGGCAAATTTCTGGTACGCATCCGCAGACAGGTTCTGCCGCCCGACATCGGTGAATCGCAAATCGTAGAGCCCCGCGCCGTCAAAGACCGGTACCGTCAGGGCGCAGGTGCCGCGTTTGGCGAGTTGACGCTCGACTGTTAAAAAAGCCGTCAGCTGGTCGACCGTGTCGCGGATTTGGTGCTCCGCCACAAATAGTGGATGCCCGGATGAGGATGGCGCCGAAAGATCGACGACCCTGCCGTCGGGCCCGTAATCGAGGCCGTAATGCCGATCGACACCGTTTCGCTGCATATCGGCTCGGTAGTCGGACGGGGCCGGCTCTCCTCGGGTGAATTGTCCGTGAACCTCGGAACGACTGGTAAGATCGACGAATATTCGGGCCAGCCCGCGGGTGTCGAGATCCGTCGATATCACGTATCGGTCGGATGCTTCCTCGACGCTGGTGCGGTCGGTCAACAGGTGGAGACCGGCAAACCCGAAGATCTCGAATCGGGCCTCGACCCGGGTCGACCCGCCGGCCCGGGCCATCGACCAGCCAGCGAGCAAGAGAAGCGCCGATGCAACCGTCGGCAGCACAACAACACGATTGATCATTTTTGCCGACTGACCTTTTGCCTTGACCGTTTTACCTGCAGGTGGCCGCGGGAGAGGTTTGGCCCAGGATTAAAAAGAATGTGCCCTCAAAAGGTGCCGTCACACAGCCCTGGTCGTCTTGCGACGGTCGACCGCCGTCGCGGATCATAGCAGCCACGCGGCGCGATGTCCGGATCAAGGTTAAATCTCTATTTGAAATGCGGTGTTCGTCGAAGATCAGGATCTGGCGACCTTGGCGCGTTTGCCGAAGCGCCCGCCAAGTGGTTCCGGGTGCCGGCAGAAGACGCGTTAGGACTGCAATTCGCCCAGCGAAATTGCGGCGCGGTTCAGACAGCGCGCCAGAGCCGAAGCGATTTCGTCGGAGATTAGGGGGTGGTGCACGATTTCAGAGATGCCGGCGGCCATCAACGCATCGGCATCGATCTCGTGAGCCGAGGTCGTCGCCACCAGGATCGGCAGATCGGGCGCGACCTCGCGCAACGCCGCCGCCAGATCCAGCGCTGATCCAGCCGGTACGAGATGGCCGATGACCAGTGCATCGAATCTTTGCGGTGCCGCGCGGCACGCCGCCAGCGCGTCACCGGTGCGGGTGAACCCGACGGGCTCATAGCCGATTGCCGCCAGCATCTCCTCGTCGGCAAGGAGCCGCTCGCTCGCATCCTCAACCACCAGCACGGTCTCGCCGCGCCCGAGCGGCAGGGTGGGTGGCGGTGCCGACGGCGCCAGTGCGGTCACGGCGATACAGGGCAGCCAGATCTCGAAACGGCTGCCGATGCCAAGCGTGCTCGAGATGTCTATCGCCCCGCCATGCTCGCGTACGATCTCGCGGACAGTCGCCAGTCCTAGACCATTGCCTGCCAAGCGTGTGGTGAAGAACGGCTCGAAAATGCGCCCGAGGGTCGCCTCGTCCATCCCGCGCCCATTGTCGGAGACCGCGATCCGCACATAACGTCCGGGGGCGAGTTCGCCATGAGCCAACATCCGCTCTGGGGCAATCTCGCAAATCTCGGCAGCGACCTCGATGCGACCCGCTCGATCCATCGCTTGTGCAGCATTGTTGCAAAGATTGAGAATTACCTGTTGCACTTGTCCGGCGTTGCCGGAGATGACGGCCGTGTCCGGCACCTCGCGGACAATCAGGTCGATCTGCGAAGGCAGCGAGGCATCGAGCAGTGATCTTGTTTCGGCGAACAGGTCTTTCAGACTCATCGGCCTGCGATCCTCCGCCCGGCGCCTGCCGAATGCGAGTATCTGATCGACGAGATCACGGGCCCGTTCACCGGCCCGGCGGATCTCTTTGAGACTGCGGGCCGGCCGGCGGTCCGACCCAAGCTGTCCTTCCGCGATTTCCGTATACCCGAGGATCGCGCCGACGATGTTGTTAAAGTTATGCGCAACACCGCTGGCGAGAGCACCGACGGTCTCCATGCGGCGGGCTCGCTGGAGATGCGTCTCCAGTCGCGTGCGTTCTTTAAGGAGATGATCTCGTATTACGACATTGGCGACGGCATCGAGAGCCATGCGTAAGAAGCCGAGTTCGGTTGATTGCGTGATGATGCCAGGTCGCAATGCGTCAAAGCCGAGGATTTTTGTACTAAAACCGTGCTCGGCCAGGCTGGAGATGCATAACCAGCCGCGCAAGCCGGCAGCGGCGAGGACGTCTCTGCTCGCGCCGGCCGGCAGCCCTGCGACGCTCGGGATATGAATGATCCCTTCCGGGATTCCGCCGAGTTGGGTTACCAGCGCTGGCACCCGATCGGGCCAATTTGGAGGAAAGACTGTTCCCTTTCTGCACCAGTGATGCAGTCGGGTTATGTTGCCTGAAACCAGGAGGTATGCGCGGTCCGAGCCGAGAAAGTCTGCCAGTTCCGCCAGCGCCCGATCGATTTCCCGTTCGATCTCATGCGGCTGAGCGTCGATCAGGCGCGTCGAGATGCCGGCGATCACATGCTCAAACGCGGCACGCCGCTGCAATGCGAGGGCCCGCGCGCGCAGCCGCAGTCCGAGATGAACGAGAACTCCGAGCAGCACGAGCGAGATCACATACAAGAAGAGGCGGAATTCTCGTGCGGTTGCCCTCGACGCGGCTTGCCGAGTGAGGATCATTGTGCGCAGCGCTTTTAGCTGACCGTTGCTCGGGGCAGCGAGCAGCGCCCTGAGCAGGCCGTCAGTCGTCGGAAGCAGGTCGTGAAGCAACTCCCCATGCGCCCGCAGCGCTTGAAGCGAGGCGGCGTCAGCGGAAGCCACGGGCAACGCGGCGAGCGAGTCTAACCGAACCGCAACCTGCTGAGCGGCCGCCGGCGAGGTGTCAAGCGTCAGATGCAGCATGGCTGCGGCGAGCGCGCTGACGGCCGACGCCAGCCGGCCGCTACGATCGGATGCGGCAAGTCGGGCGCTGAGCAGTTGGAAATAGGCGAAAGAGTTCTGCAGCAGAGCATTGGCGGTCTTGAATTGCTCGGTCAGATCCTCCTGGCGATCGGCCGCAGCGGCAAACCGGTCGATGGCCGTTATTTCTTCCACATCCCCTGACGCGTTGTCGCGCAAGCGGCCGAGGGATTGGCGCAGGGCGTTGACATGCTGCACCAGCGGATCGTAGTTGCGCAGCATCCCGGCACGCGCGCCGAGGACATCGCGCTGCAGTGCAATTTCGGTCATCGTAAAACGGTCGAGCGCTTTGAG
This sequence comes from Allostellaceae bacterium, assembly GCA_035509615.1. Lineage (GTDB taxonomy): Bacteria > Pseudomonadota > Alphaproteobacteria > ATCC43930 > CGMCC-115725 > AP-15. The sequence continues at coordinate 7,089 of DATJLK010000197.1, forward strand.
CGCGCGGTCATACCGCTCCGCAGCCGGGTCGATGGCACGGAAGGACAGCCAGGTCAGCAGCACCAGCAGGACCGGCACGGCTGCTGCGGCCGGCATCAGCTTCATGGCCGCGGGGCGACCACCGCAACACCGCGATAGGTGCCCGTCAGTGTTTTCAGAAAGGTCACGATCATGTCGATCTGCTGGTCGGACAATGTCTGATCGAGCTGAGCGAAAGCCATCTTGCGTACCGCGTCTTGCAGGGTCGGCGCGCTGCCATCATGAAAATAAGGTGCGGTGGTCGCGACATTGCGCAGACTCGGCACCCGCAGGATTTCCGGTCTCGGCGAGGCGAGCGGGTGGAAAATGCCGTGCCGCTCGAACAGGTTGCCGCCGACATTGACGCCCTGATGGCAGGAGACGCAGCCGAGCGATTTGAACAGCCGATAGCCGTTCTGTTCCTCGGTTGAGAGCGCTGCCGTATCGCCCTCGAGCCAGCGGTCAAACCGGCTTCCGGGAGTCACCAACGACCGCTCGTAGGTGGCAATCGCGTCCAACAGACTCGCACGGTCGGGATTGCGCCCATAGGCCGCGACGAATTGGCGCCTGATCCGGACATTGCCATTCAGCTTTTTGAGAATGTCATCAATGCTTGCTCCCAGGCCCTGAGGGCTTTGCAGTGCAGTCTCGGCCTGCGCTTCGAGGGTGCGAAAGTTGCCCTCCCAGTCGAGGCGGAAACTGAGCGCCGCATTGAAGACGGTGAGGGTATTGAACGGCAGCTCCGACCCGTCGAGAGCCCTGTCGCGTCGATTGGAGTCTGCGCCATTGGTTCTTGTGTCGTGGCACGACAGGCAGGAACGCGACCCGTCGCGCGACAGGCGGGGATCCGCAAACAGGCGTTGCCCAAGAGCCAGCCGCAGCGGATTGACGGCGGGCGGCTGCGGTATCGGGGTTATCGGCTCTTCTTCGGCGCCAAGTTGCGCGCCAGAAAATGGCGGCACCCGGGTTGCGGCTCCGGCGGTGGTGGCGACGACCAGCAGCACGGCCAGGAATCTCCCGGCGCGCCAGCGATACGAGCGCCTACCGGCTGGCCTGCTGCCGAGCACGGTCTTCGATGTATCGGTATCGGGCATCCCTCAAGAAGCGCGGCTGATGAACGTGCCGGCGGGCAGCCGGGAATTCAGCCGGCCGGCTGGACGTGACGCGTCGTCAGCGCGGTACCGGGCCCGCCAATATCGGATGTCCCCGGCAAACTCGATCTCGAGGCGAGAAATTCCGATGTCCCTCAGCGTTTGATTGTCGATCGTCGCCCAGGATCGTCGCATCCGCCGGACCTCGTATTCGCGGTGCATCTTCGTCCAGACCGCGGCAGTCAGCTTGCCAAGCCAGCGGTTTTTGAAGCGCATCAACCTCTCCCACAGCTTCTACACAGCGGCAGATTGTGCTGATTGCGCGCTACCGCGTCGTTTCGGCTTTGCGAAAGAAGGTTACGATTGTAGCGCCAGAGGTCAGAGCGTCTCGACTGGCAGAGCAAACACATAGCCGACGCCGCGTTCGGTCTGAATAATCTGCGGCGTCGTCGGATCGGGCTCCAGTTTGCGCCGCAATCGCAGGATCTGAACGTCGATGCTGCGGTCGAAAACGTCTTCGTGCACCCGGGTCGCTTGCAATAGCTGCTCACGGCTCAGCGGCCGCTGGGGCGCCTCGAGAAAGGCGGTCAGCAGAGCATATTCTCCCTTGGTCAGCGCGACTTGACCCCCGCCAGGATCGAAAAGACGCCGCCGACGCCAATCCAGCCGCCAGCCGCCGAATTTGCTTTGACGCCGCTCCGGATCGCGCTGCGGGGCGGCGCGGGCGACCTCCTGCCGCCGCAGAACCGCCCGAATGCGCGCGAGAAGTTCGCGGAG
>DATJLK010000198.1:0-13946 GCA_035509615.1 Allostellaceae bacterium
GATACCGGTAAACCGATAGCCCCGGCCAAACTCGGTCCGGATAATATCACGGTCCGCCCCGAGAGCCGCCCGCAATTCCGAGATTTGAACCTTAAGGTTGTCCTGACCGACAATGACATGCGGCCACACCCGATCCATCAGTTCGGCCTTGCTGACGAGCGACCCTTCAGCCTCGATCAGAACCAGCAAGAGATCGAAGGCGCGCGTCCCGAGCGGCACCGGCAAACCATCGGCAAGCAACTCGCGCCGCCGCAGCAATATCCGGAAACGGCCGAATTCGAGGGCCGCATCACTGTCGGCGGGAGTCGACTGACAATCGTCGGCGGGTGGTTCATGGCCCACCCTGCTGGGTTTGGCTGATGTGGTTGTAGAGCGGCAGGACGGCGCAGCTTGAGGTCGCTGTGAAGCCGCCTGGCCTGGCCATTCACGGCCTCGCTTGGGCGCCCGCCTTTTGGTTTCCAAGAGGGGGATGCCCGGATCAGGTCCGGGAAAAGCGGCGTCGGGTTGGCCAGGATCTAATAAAATTTGAGCTCCGGCCGTCGCGATGGCGGAATCGGCAAACTGTGGTTCATGGTTGGTCACCCGCCTCCGCTGGTCGTGCGGTCCGGCCGACGGGGTCTGCATACCGCGCCTCCCTTGAGCTTACCGGCAACGGTATACGCGAGATCCCGCAGCTGCTCTTGAACGGCTTTGCTCGGAATGGAACAGGTTTGCTCCTTAGCTCGATAGCGAAGAACCGGTCGGGCGGTGGTCGGCGCCCGACCACGACCCTGGCGGCGGGTCCATATCGATTTCGACGGTAACGGCGGGCGCGGTTTGCGATGTCGATAAGCGGAGGGCACCGAAGAAGCTGCCATCCGAGTGATCGGGTTTTCTGCCGGGGCGCTGCTGGCGGCGCGACAATCGCTGACCGAGCCGACCGTCCAAAAACCGAGGCTACGGGAACGGCGACGACAGCTTTTCTGGCGCCGGTCGTGCTGTGCGATCTGGCAACCGCGGCTTTGTTGCGTCAGGGCCGATCTTGAGGCAGCTTTGCTCTTGCCCCGGTCCGCTCCGCCCGCCTGCTTTCGATGCCTGCCGGAGCGATGTTAGGTCGTGCCCGATCGGAGCCGAATACGCTGGAGCTGTCCTGTTGGTCCCGATGGTGTGACCCGGTGGAGAACGTGATGCGCGAGCCCAACGCCTTGATTAGCACCGACACGCTGGCCGGCGAGCTTGGCAACGGCAATTTGCGGGTCTTCGACTGCACAACCTATTTGCAGCCTCCGCCGCCGGGCAGTGACGAACCCTATATCGCGGTACCCGGCCGCGACAGCTTTGAGAGCGGGCACATCCCGGGCGCTGATTTCCTCGATCTTCAAGGCGAGTTCTCTGACAACTCTACCCGGCTTCGCTTCATGATGCCGCCGGTGGCGCAGCTCGAGGCTGCTTTCGGCCGCCACGGCATCGGCGCCAAGACGCGTATCGTGCTCTACAGCATCGGCACAATGATGTGGGCGACGCGCTTCTGGTGGATGCTAAAGGCGCTGGGCTTTGACGGCGCTGCCGTGCTCGATGGCGGTTTTGACAAATGGACGTCCGAGGGCCTGCCGGTCGAGCGCGGCCCGGCCAGGGGTTATCCGCCGGCGGTCTTTGTCGCCAACCCGAGACCTGGCTGGTTTGTCGACAAGGAGCGGGTACTCGCTGCCACCACCGATCCCGCCTGCGTGATTGTCAACGCGCTCGCCCCGCAATTTCACCACGGGCTGGAGCCGAGCCGATATGGCCGGCCGGGGCGCATCCCGGGCAGCGTCAATGTGCCGGCAGCGAGCCTGGTCGATCCGCCGAACAACACCTTCTCCACGCTTGCCGAGGCCGCAGCGCAGTTCGCGGCGGCAGGGGTCGACAAAGACCGGCATGTCATCGTCTATTGCGGCGGCGGCATATCGGCCACTGTCGATCTGTTTGTGCTGCATCAGCTCGGCTTTGACGATCTGACGCTCTATGACGGCTCGATGGGCGAATGGGCGAAGGACCCGGCGCTGCCGATCGAACGGGGCTGAGCCGCCGTCGCTCCCATGCTCGCCAACAAGGCTCAGCGAAACCGTCCGGAAAAACCCAACCCGACAAACGCCGGAACCCGCCGTTGAAGGCGGAGGGCAGCCGCGCCGGCGTTGCCGAGGATCCAGCCCGGATGCTATCGGCGTGCGGCTCGACGCCGGCCAAGCCACATTGCCAAACCGCCGATGGCGGCGATCGCCGCCAAGGTCGCCGCAGCCGGCATCGGCTCGGGGATTGCAGGCGGCTGGCGCAGGCGCTCTTCGATCTCGCGCGCGACCATCACCCGCTCCTTTTTCAACGCCAGTTCGAGAACCTCTACGGGGTGAAGGGCGTGACGGCCGGCACCGTGGCGGATCTGCTCGCGGCAGCTGAAACCGTCGGCGATGATCAGCGTGTCACTGCCGACGCCGCGCACCGCCGGCAGTAAAGTCTGTTCGGCGATTGTCATCGATACCGGATAATGATCGGCCTCATAGCCGAACGAGCCGGCATGACCGCAGCACCCGGTCGGGTTGGGCTGAAGTTTCAGTCCGATTTTTTCAAGCAGGCGCTGCTGGGCGGCGAGGTCGAGCACTGCCTTGTGATGGCAATGGGTCTGGACCAAAGCCTTTGCCGCCAGCTTGGGAGGTTCCCACCCCGGGTTCGCCAGCAGCAATTCAGCGATGGTCTTGCTCTGGCAGGCGAGCCGTTGGGCGTCCTCGTTGTCGGCCAGCAGATTTTTCAGCTCGTCACGAAAGACCGACAAGCAGCTCGGCTCGAGACCGACGACCGGGACGCCGGCGCGGATGGCCGGGCGCAGGGCGTCGAGTGTCCTGAGGAGCTGCCGTCTGGCGAGGTCGAGCATGCCGTAATCATAGAGCGGCCGGCCGCAGCACAACGGTGCGTCGGGGACGGTCACGCTATAGCCGGCCGCTTCGAGGACCCTGACAGCGCTCTTGGCGGTCTCGGGAAAAAAGTAATTGTTGAATGTGTCCGGCCATAGGATGACCGGCGCGCGCCCGCCATCGGTGATCTTCGGCTGGCGCAGAAACCAGCTCTGAAAGCTCTCGGCGGCAAAGGCCGGGGCCTCGCGTTCGGTGGTGAAACCGGCCGCCGACTTCAGGACTTCGGACAACCCGGGAGTGCGCAATACGAGATTGACCCAGCCCGGCGCGATCATCGCCAGCCGGGCCCACCACATGATGAGGCCCATGCTGTAGGCCGGGCGCGGGCGCAGCCGGCCGCGATAGTAGTGAGCCAGAAACTCGGCCTTGTAGGTTGCCATATCGACCGAGACCGGGCAGTCATGCTTGCAGCCCTTGCATTGCAGGCAGAGGTCGAGTGCGGCACGCACCCCCTCTTCCCGCCAACCCTTTTTGAGCGGGTCGCCGCGCATCATCTCGAACAAGAGATGCGCCCGGCCGCGGGTGGAGTGCATCTCCTCGCGGGTGGCCTGAAAGCTCGGGCACATCGTCTGGCCGCCAAGCCCGCGGCACTTGCCGACGCCAAAGCAGCGCTCGGCCGCCTGGGCAAAATGACCGTGATCGTCCGGGTACTGAAAATAGGTGTCGACCTGCCGCGGGGCATAATCGGGACCAAGCCGCAGATTGGCATCGAGCGGATGAGCGTCGATGACCTTTCCCGGGTTCATGCGCCAGTGCGGATCCCAGATCGACTTGAACTCGCGGAACGCCTGGATCAGCTCCGGTCCGAACATTTTCGGCAGCAGTTCGCCCTTGGCCTGGCCGTCGCCGTGCTCGCCCGACAGCGAGCCGCCGTAACGGAGGCAGAGATCAGAAGCCTCCTGCATGTATTCGCGGAAGCGGGCGACCCCGTCTTTGGTCTTCAGCCCAAAGGTCATCCGCGCATGGACGCAGCCATCGCCAAAATGGCCGAACAGTGTTGCGGCGTAGCCAAAGCGCTCGTTGAGCTTGTTGAAGTCGCGCAAGTAGTCGCCAAGCCGTTCAGGTGGAAGGGCGGCGTCCTCCCAGGACGGCCAGGCTTCCTCGGTCCCGGGAATGTGGCTCGATCCGACCCCATTTTCGCGGATGTCCCACACCAGCCGTTGCTCCTGGACCGGTTCGACAAGCCGCATGCCGCAGGCGTGGGTGCCGATCCGTTTGAGCACCGCATAGGCCTTTTCGGCCTTGTCGTTGGCTTCTTTCTGCTGGTCGCCGCCGAACTCGACCAGTAGCCAGGCATGGCCCTGCGGGAGCAATTTTTCGCCCGCGACCGGCTTGCCCTTACGTTTCATGTTTTCGACGACGTGGCCGTCAAACGCCTCAAGCGCATCCGGCCCGAGACTGCGCAGTTCACCAACATCATCGGCAGCGCTGGCGATATCGGGGTAGCCGAGCACCAGCAGCGCGCGCTTGGGCGGCCATGGCAGCAGCCGCACTGTCGCGGCCAGGGTCAGCGCGCAGGTCCCTTCCGATCCGACCAGCGAGCGCGCGATATGAAAGCCCTTTTCCGGCAGCAGATCGTCGAGGTTGTAGCCGGAGACGCGCCGGGGAATCTGCGGATAACGCCGGCGGATCTCGTCGGCGTAGCGGCGCGCGAGTTCTTTCAGTCGCGAATAGATCTCGGCCCGGCGGCCGCCGCCGCTGCGGATCAGCTCCAAGGCTTCATCATCGGTGGCGCCGACCCGCAGCCGCAACCCGTCATAGGTCAGGATGTCGAGTTCCTCGACATTGTCGACGGTTTTGCCGCCCATCACCGTGTGCGCGCCGCAGGAGTTGTTGCCGATATTGCCACCAAGGGTGCAATAGGCGTGGGTTGCCGGATCGGGGGCATAGGTCAGTCCGTGCTGTTGCGCAGCCTGGCGCAACTCATCGTTGATCACCCCCGGCTGCACCCGGGCTCGCCGCCCGTCCGGATCGAGCGCCAGGATCCGGTTCATGTATTTTGAGAAATCGATCACCACGGCGACGTTGCAGGTTTGGCCCGACAGGCTGGTGCCGCAGCCGCGCCCCAGGATCGGCACCTCGCGCGCGCGGCAGGCCGCGACCGTCGCCTCGACATCGGCGACGTCCCGCGGGATCACAACCCCGATCGGGACCTGGCGATAGATCGACAGATCGGTCGCATAGAGCGCTCGGCTGGCCGGATCGAACCGCACCTCGCCGGCGATCTCGGCGGCGAGAGCTTCGGCGAGATCGGCTGTCGCCTCGCGCCGCCGCCGCTGGACCGGCGCCGGGGGTGAAACCGGCGATATCCGGGGGGTAAAGATCTCGCTGGCGACAGTCATCCTACTCGGCCTTCTCTTTGTCTTCCTGCTTCCGGGTTGCCTCTTTGTGGCGGGTATCCTCGCGGCGACCGGTCAGGCGATCGATCACCCGCCCGGCGACACCAAACGGACTTTGGCTAAAGCTGAATTCCTGCATCGCATGGCGGCCGATCGTCAGCCCGATGGGCCGAGTATTGAGTTCGCCACGCTGCATCGCCGTCGCCAGCTTTTCCGCCTCGTCGCGCGAGATCTCCGGCGGCCAGGGCGGCTCGAGCGGGTCGACCACGCACTCGATCAGCGCCGGGCCGTCGATCGCCAGGCCCTGGCGCAGCTGCTCGCGACAGTGCGTCGGGTCCTCGATGCGCAAGCCGCGGGCGCCGCACGCCTCGGCAAATTTGACAAAATCGATCGGGGCGAGATCGACGCCATACTCCGGATTGCCGAGATACAGCATTTGCTCCCATTTGATCAGACCGAGCGTGTTGTTCTTCATCACGACGACCTTTACCGGCAGCCGGTGCTGTACCAGGGTCGCGAAGTCGCCCATCATCATCGTCATCGAACCGTCGCCGGTGAACGCGATGACCTGGCGGTCCGGGTACGCGGTCTGCGCGCCGATCGCATAGGGCAGCGCCGCCGCCATGCTGCACATCGTCCCGCTGAACGAAAATCGCTGGCGCTGGCGCAGCTTCATACGCGCCTGCCACACGGTCACGGTGCCCGAATCGCCGCACAGGATCGCATCGGGCGCGATCAGCTCGGGCAGGTGCCAGGCCACAGTCTGCGGCCGCATTGGCGTCTCTTTGTAGTTCGCGCGCTCTTCGAGGAGCGACCACCATTCGCCCATCTGCTGCTGGGCTCGCCTCAGAAAGCTGCGGTCGTCGTTGCGCGGCAACAATGTCAGCAGTTCGCGCAGCGTCGCCTGGGCATCGCCGACCAAGCCGATTTCAACCGGATATCTGAGGCCGATCCGCCCTGCCTTATCGTCGATCTGGATCCCGATGGCCTGGCCGGGCTTGGGCAAAAATTCGATATAGGGAAAGCTGCTGCCGATGATCAGCAGCGCCTCGCAGTCGCGGAAGACCTCGACCGATGGCCGGGTGCCGACGACCCCGATCCCGCCGGTCGTGTATGGGCTGTCGTCGGGCACGCATTCCTTGCCGAGTAGCGCCTTGACGATCGGCGCGCCAAGCCGCTCGGCCACCTGCTCGAGTTCCGAGCGCGCACCGCGTGCGCCGGCCCCGGCCAAAATCGCCACCTTTTTCTTGCCGGCGAGCAATTTTGCGGCGTCTTCGAGCAATGCTCGCTCGGGCACGGTCCGCGGTGTCTGAAAAGCGCGCGCGACATGGCCTTTGACATTGCGCTTGAAACGCTTCCAGTCGGTCGCCGCCATCGCCTGGATATCGATCGGGATCGCGACATGGCCGACCGCGCGGTGCGCCAATGCATTGCGGCAGGCGAGATTGACGACATTCTCGACATGCTCCGGCGCCATCAGCCGTTGATTGTAGATCGCGACATCTTGGAAGAGGTAATCCTGGTTGATGTCCTGCAAGTAATTCGTGCCGATCAGGTCGTGATAGGTCATGCCGGTGATCGCCAGCACCGGCGCCCCGTCGATCTTGGCGTCGTAAAGACCGTTGAGCAGGTGCACCGCACCCGGAGCGGCGGTCGAGAACACCACCCCTAGCCGACCGGTGAACTTGGCATAACCGCAGGCTGCCAACGCCGCGGCTTCCTCGTGACGGCAGTGGATGAATCTGATGCGGTCCTTCGCCCGCCGGAGCGATTCGACAAACCCGTTGATGCCGTCGCCGGGCAGTCCAAAAACTGTGTCGACGCCCCATTCGGTCAGAATTGCAACGACATGGTCGCAAACCGTATCCGCCATGACGACCTCCGCCCCGCAGGCTCTATTTCATCAAAATGCTGCAATACTGACGTTACCCGGCAGGCGACGTTCCCAAACTGCCGGAAAAATGAGTTGCGGGAAGGCGACGACACCGCCGCTGTGCCTATCGTGATAACTGCAGTACCGCGTTGGCCTGCCGTCATCGCCGGTCATTGGAGTTCGGTATTCGCGGAGTTCGGTATTCGCGGAGTTCGGTATTCGCGCCGCGCTGACCCGTCAGACGCGCCGACCTGCCAGAGAAGTCGCGATGACGCGCCGGCGTGGCGAGCCCGCGGGTCGGCGCCGAGTGCCGATAACACCGGCACCGCGCAAGCGGTCCCGTCGGTAACGGTCAGGGTACCAAGGGTCAACCGCGCGCCGCCGGTGCCGGCCACCGACGCCCGCGCCGCACCGCAAAGGGCCGACCGCGGCGGTCCCGGGCTGCCATCGACCGTCAGGCAGCGCCGGAGTGAGCAATGTGGGTCCGCGGACGCGTTTTGCCGGTCCGATTGCCGATCATTCCGGCAGTTCGGCCATCAGTTCCTGCTTGCGGCGCGCCAATTCCTCGCCGACGGCATCGATGTCCATCCCGGCGGCGGTGAGTTCCGGAAACAGCTCCTCTTCCTCCTCTTGGATATGCCGCTTTACCATTTCCTCGAGTACACGGATCCTGGCATCGAACAGTTCCTCGCCCGGTTCAATTTCTTCAATTTCCTTGATCAGGTGCTTGACGCTGGCATGTTCGACAATGGCCTCGTCGATCAGCTCATTGTCTTTGGTGGCCTCGCGGGCGCGCGGATAGAAGATCTCTTCCTCGATCTGGGCATGTACCGTCAGTTCGCGGCAGATCTGGTCGGCAAGTTCCCCCCGTCGCTGATCGTCGCCGCTCATCTCATCGTATTCGTCAAACAATTCTTCGACTTTACGATGATCCTCTTCCAACAACTGCAATGCATCCGTGGCAGATTTCGCAGCGGTGGAAGTCTTCACATTTTGTCTTTCTTTGTCATTGGTTGCTCGGCGTGTCTTCCGATTGGCCTTGGTGCTCGCCTTGGTCGCCATTGTCATTCCTTGAGGTTGGTCGCGGCCAATCCCGCACTCAGCGAAACCACCGCGGACGGGGGCGAGTTCCTGACCCTGACGCTGTCGAACGGCCGACCTGCGGCCGGCATCCTTTCCGGCATGGCGGGCCGGCGATCTTGGCGGCGCGTTGAAGCGACCCGGTTGCTCCCGTCGATCCGGTTTGCTGTATGCTGCCGTCCCGCACCTGACGAGGAGGAGCGAGATGGAGTTTGAGGATTTCAGATCATCCGTCGGCGGAAACGCACCGCCGGCCGGGTTGAGCATGGCGGTCCAGGCATTGTGGTGGGAAGCCAAAGGCGACTGGCGCCAGGCGCATGCCTGCGCGCAGCAGCAAGACGATGCCGAGGGCGCCTGGGCGCATGCCTATCTCCACCGCGTCGAGGGTGATTTGCGCAATGCCGGCGGCTGGTATGGCCGCGCCGGCCGCCCGGTATCGACAGCGTCGCTGAAGGAAGAATGGGAGGCGATTGCCCGCGCACTGCTCGGGTAGCACTCTGCATTGCCGGCAATGATCCTGATCGGCCTCGGCGCCAATCTTGACAGTCCGCTCTGGGGGGCGCCCCGCGATACCTTGGGCGCGGCGCTGGTCTCGCTCGCATCGTACGGTGTTGCCGTCCTCGCGCGCTCCAGTTGGTACCGCAGCGCGCCGGTGCCGCCTTCGGACCAACCCTGGTTTCTCAATGCCGTTGTGGCGGTGGCGGCCCAAGCCGAGCCTCATCGGCTGCTGGCACTGATGCAGAGTATCGAGACGCGATTCGGCCGGGTGCGCAGTCACGAGCGTAATGCGGCACGCGTGCTCGATCTCGATCTGCTCGATTATGATGGCGAGCGCGTCGCGTCGCCGGACTTGATCCTGCCCCATCCGCGCATGCATCAGCGTCGTTTTGTGCTGGAGCCGCTCGCCGAAATCGCCCCGGAATGGCGACATCCGGTCTCCGGCGCGACCGCTCGGCAACTTCTTGCCGTGCTTGACGCGGACCAGCCGATCGAAAGACTGCCGTTCTGAGGAAAGACTGCCATTCTGAGGATTGCACATGCCGGTGCATTGTGCTGGCCCGACCTAGCCGCTATAACCGCTCCCGCTCACTCGCGTACAAGGAAAGATGACCGCATTCGAAGCCGCGCGCACCCACATGATCGACAGCCAGATCCGCCCCAACAAGGTGACAGACGACCGGCTGCTCGATGCCTTGGCCCAGATTCGACGCGAGCTATTTGTGCCCGCCCATCTGCAACCGGTCGCCTATATCGACGAAGATCTGGCGATCGGGCGCGGCCGATACCTGATGGAGCCGATGGTGGCCGCCCGTTTGATCCAGGCGGCGTCGGTCCAGCGCACCGACATGGCCCTCGTTGTCGGCGCCGGGAGCGGATATGAGGCGGCGGTGCTGAGCAAGCTCGCCCGCGCGGTTGTTGCCGTTGAAGAGGATGAGGAACTCGCCCGGATGGCTCGCGCGGCGCTCGTCGAGGAGAATATCGCCTCGGTCAGCGTTGTCGAAGGCCGGCTGCGCGACGGCTATCGGCAGCGCGCACCCTACGATGTCATCCTGTTCGGCGGCGCCGTGGCCGAAGTGCCGAGCGAAATCGTCGGTCAGCTGGCCGAGGAGGGCCGGCTTGTCGTGGTCGTCAAGGCGGAGGGGGTGGGGATTGGCCGCGCCATTCTGATGACGCGGACCGGCGGCGTCGTTGGGCGACGGGTGCTGTTTGACGCGGCAATCTCGCTGCTGCCGGGTCTTGAACCCAAACCTGCCTTTGTATTCTAAGAGCCGTTGCCGGTCCGATGGCATCAGCGTCTACTGTCGCCGCAGCTGTGCAGATCCCGGCGGAACGCCGCGGCAAAGCCGTTCGCCTCCGCGCCCGGTGCGGCCGGGGCCCGATTGGCGCGGTTCTGATCGGCGCTGCCGGTTCGGCTCTATTGCTGCTGGTGGCGGGCGCACCGCGGGCATCGGCGCAGACGCTGACCCAAGCGCTGGCGGAAGCGTACAACACCAATCCGCAGCTGCTGGCGCAGCGCGCTCTGCTGCGCGCGACAGACGAGCAGGTCCCGCAGGCACTGTCAGGCTGGCGTCCGACGGTCAACGTCACGGGTCAGGTCGGCGGGACGCGCGCCGCTTACATTCCGGGCTCGCCGGCGGTGATGGGGCTGGCCTCGCCGGACCAGTATTCGACCTTCTTCCAGAACCAGATGAACCTGCAGGTCACGCAGCCGATCTACAGCGGCGGCCGCACGATCGCACAAACCCGTCAAGCGATGAACACTGTCGAATCGACGCGGGCGCAGACCTTGGCGATCGAAACCTCGGTGTTCCAGGCGGTCGCAATGGCCTATCTCGATGTGGTGCGCGATCAGGCTCTGCTCGAGGTCGATCGCAACAACGTGCAGGTGTTGCGCGAACAACTCGAAGCGACGCAGGATCGCTTTCGCGTCGGCGAGGTCACGCGCACCGATGTGGCTCAGGCCGAAGCGTCGCTGGCGCAGGCGATCGGCACCGAGACCGCGGCCGAGGGCACCCTGGCCCAGAGCCGGGCCGAATATGTCCGCGCGGTCGGCCATCCGCCCGGTATCCTGCTGCTGCCGCGCGAACGCCCGGCGCTACCGGCCACCCGGGAGGAGGCACAAAGCCTCGCCGCCAACAACAATTACAGCGTGATTTCGGCGAATTTCGCCGAACTCGCTGCGAGCGACAACATCAACGTCGTCAAAAGCCAGTTGCTGCCGCAGATCTCGCTGGTCGGAATTCTGAACCGGACGGTAGCACCTTCGGTCACGCTGAGCAGCGCCACCGAAAACTCGGGGGTGATCGCGGCGCAGCTGACATGGTCGCTCTATGAAGGCGGGGCGATTTACTCGCAGACCCGGCAGGCGGAGCAGACGGTTGGGCAGCGACTTAGCCAGGTCGACGACGCGCGCCGCGCCGCGGTGCAGACCGCGACCGACGCCTGGGAGACCCTGAAAGCGGCGCGGGCCAGCATCGCCTCCTTTGCGGCCGCCGTGCGCGCCGCGCAGATCGCGCTCGAAGGGACCCAGCAGGAAGCACTGGTCGGCACCGCCACCACGCTCGACGTGCTGATCCAGAACCAGACGCTGCTGACGACCCAGCAACAGCTGATCACGGCGGAGCACGACGCCGCCCTGGCGGAGTTCAACCTTGCCGCGGCTACCGGCCGCCTGACCGCCGCCGATCTCCATCTGCCGGTCCAGCTCTACGACATGGACCGGCATTTCAAACAGGTAAGATACAAATGGGCAGGCTTCCGCGGCGGACTGTCCGAATAATGCCGGGCCGGCAACCGTATTCTGGAAACATCGCCCGGATCTGACGAGAGCAGGGTTGCATGAAATGGAAACAGAGCTTCCATTTCTTGCGTGAATCCCGCTCTCGATTTCAAGGGTGAGACCATGATTCACGTATCGGGTCGGAGCGCCAGGCGCTTCCGTCCGATACGATCATGGTCTAGGTTAGACCGGTCCAGGTATTTCCGGTCAGCCCGATGTCAGAAGATAAGCCCTCGACCAGCGTCCCGACGACACCATCGGCGCTGCCCGAATCCTCGATGCAGGATATCATCGCCTCGATCAGCCGCATTATCGCCGAGGATAGTGGCGTGCCACAGCCGCCGCGGATTTTTACACGCGAAAAGAGCGGCATTCTCGAACTGACCGAGGTGATCGAGGCTGATGGGACGGTCCGGAAACTGGATGGCGGGAAGCTCGCCAGTTCCCAGGCGGCAACCCAGCCATTGCCGCCGACCCCGCTACCCGCCCCCGAACCGCGCGCCGCCGCGGGTGAACCGGCCATTCACGGCAGGGCGGATGACGCCCGTGAGAGCCTTGTCTCGACCGCGGCAGGCGAGGCGGCGATCAACGCCTTTGGCCGGCTCGGGACGGTGGCGGGGGGACAGCGTCCGGAACCTGGCCCGGCGCTTGGGACCAGCGGCCGGACGCTCGAAGACATTGTCTGTGACGCTTTACGCCCGTTGTTGAAGGCTTGGCTCGACGACCACCTTCCCGGCATTGTCGAACGTCTGGTGCATGAGGAAATTCAGCGCTTGGTGCGCGAGGCTCGGTCGCGTTAGGCGCCGAGACTGGTCCGGTTCGCATCCGCACTTTTTTGGCGCGCCAGCCGTGTCGGGCGGGTTGAATACCGGGTAATCCGGTTGGAGATGCTTTGGGAATGCTGAACAAGACCTTTGATCCATCGAGTGTGGAAGCCCGATGGTACCCGCTATGGGAAAGCTCGGGGGCGTTTGCCGCCAATCCCGACAGCGCTCTCGTCCCCTACACGATAATGATGCCACCGCCCAATGTGACCGGCAGTCTGCACATGGGACACGCGCTGACCTTTACCTTGCAGGATGTGCTGGTCCGCTATCAGCGCATGCGCGGACGCGATGTATTGTGGCAGCCGGGGACCGACCATGCCGGCATCGCTACCGAGATCGTGGTGGCGGGCCAGATTGCCGATGCGGGCGGCGACAAGCGGGATCTTGGCCGGGCGCGCTTTCTCGAGCGGGTGTGGCAATGGAAGGAACAGTCGGGTGGGACGATCACCCGGCAGCTGCGCCGGCTCGGCGCCTCACCCGACTGGAGGCGCGAGCGTTTTACGATGGATCCGGGTCTGGCCGCGGCGGTCCGCCGGGTTTTTGTCGCCCTTTATCGCGAAGGGCTTGTCTACCGCGACAAGCGTCTCGTCAACTGGGATCCGCAGATGCATACGGTCATCTCCGATCTCGAAGTCGAGAACCGCGAGACCCAGGGCTCGCTATGGCACATTCGCTATCCCGTTGAAGAACTTCCGGGGCGGTTTATCATCGTCGCCACCACCCGGCCCGAGACCATGCTCGGCGACACCGGCGTCGCCGTTCATCCCGATGACCCGCGATTTGCCGAACTGATCGGCAAGCATGTCCGGCTGCCGCTGGTCGGAAGGCTGATCCCGATCGTCGCCGATGAATATGCCGACCCGGAAACCGGCAGTGGTGCTGTCAAGATCACGCCGGCGCATGACTTCAACGATTTCGAGGTCGGCCGGCGCCACGGATTGGCGCTCCTCAACATCTTTGATGCCGATGCGCGGCTCAACAATGCGGTACCGGACCGCTATCGCGGACTTGACCGCTTTGCGGCGCGCGAGAGGGTGGTGGCGGACCTGATCGAAGCCGGGCTCCTCGACAAGGTCGACGACCATATCTCGATGATTCCGCATCACGACCGCTCGGGTGTCGTCATCGAGCCATGGCTGACCGATCAGTGGTTCTGCGATGCGGCAGTCCTGGCCGGGCCGGCCATCGCCGCGGTTGAGGACGGCCGCACCCGCTTTGTCCCGCGGCAGTGGGAGAACACGTTTTTCGAGTGGCTGCGCAATATCCAGCCCTGGTGCATCTCCCGCCAGCTGTGGTGGGGGCATCAAATTCCCGCCTGGTACGGACCCGATGGTGCCGTCTTTGTCGCCGAAACCGAGGTGGAGGCGGCTGCCGAGGCCGAAGCGAAATACGGTCAGAGGGTCGAACTGCGCCGCGAGGAGGATGTGCTCGATACCTGGTTTTCCTCGGCGCTGTGGCCGTTTTCGACGCTCGGCTGGCCTGAGGAGACCCGAGAACTAGCGCGCTATTATCCGGGCGACGTGCTGGTCACCGGCTTTGACATCATCTTTTTCTGGGTCGCCCGGATGATGATGATGGGGCTGCACTTCATAAAGGATGCAGAAGGGCGCGGCGAGGTGCCGT
>DATJLK010000199.1:0-4559 GCA_035509615.1 Allostellaceae bacterium
TCACGTTGGGTGTCGGCGCCGGCTGGCTGAAGGAAGAATTCGAAGCGCTGAACAGCCCCGCCTTCGATGCGCGCGGCGCCGTGACCGATGAGTGGATCATGATCTTCAAGCAGCTCTGGTCGCAGTCGCCCACCAGCTTCAGCGGTCGTTTCTACCGGTACGCCGATATACGCTGCGAACCACCGCCCGTGCAGAAGCCGCACCCGCCAATCTGGGTCGGCGGACATTCCCGCGCCGCGCTGCGACGCACCGCTCGGCATGGCGATGGCTGGCATCCGGTCGGCGGCATCGCCGCCTCGCCGCTGCCACCGCAGGAGATGCGCGCGCATCTTGACACGCTGAAGCAGCTGACGGAAGCCGAGGGGCGAGAGTTTTCAAGCTTGACGATCTCCTACAAGGCACCGCTCTATGATGCCGGCATCCCGTCGTCGGACGGATCCCGCCGGCCCTTCTCCGGCGCGCCGGAAGAGATCGCCGATGACATCCGGACCTTTGCCGCGCTCGGCGTGCACGAGTTGATCTTTGACTGCCGCGGCCAGTCCATTAACGAGAGCATCGAGCGGCTGAAGTGGTTCGCCACGACGATCATCCCACTCGCGACCGACTGAGCTTGGCCCGCCCGGCGCAGCCATGTGGTCGATGAAATAGAACGAGCCCAGGATGGCAAACCGGTTGTTGGCATTCGCACACCGTCTCGACTGCCGGTTCGCGGGAGTCCAGCCAAAGCCGAATGGGATCGGGGCCCAGTCACTGCCTCACCGCCGCCGGCCCATCGCGACCCGCGGTACCGGCCTGGGCCCGGCCGGTGCCGCGCCAAATACCGTCAGTCGAGGAGCTTAGCCATGCCGATCGCCAATGACTTGTCCGAAGTGCTCGAGACCACGCAGCCCGAGCGCCTCGCCACCGGCTTTATATTCACCGAAGGGCCGCTGTGGCATCCCGACGGCTTCTGGTATTTCGTCGATCTCCGCCGCAACCAGCTGTTGCGCCTGACTCCCGGCAAGGCGTCGGAGCTGGTCAGGACCACCATCGGCGGCAATGGCACGACCTTTGACCTCGAGGGCCGCCTGATCGTCTGCGAAGGAGACGACCGGCGCCTGACGCGCACGCACCCTGACGGCAGGGTCGAGTCGCTGGTCGACAACTACAAGGGCGGCCGGTTCAACCGCCCGAACGACGTGATCTGCCATTCCAACGGGTGCCTCTATTTCACCGACCCGGACAAGCGCCGTCCCTACCACGAGCGCGAGATCCCGGGTCCGGCGGGGGAGGACAATTTGTGGGATGGTGCGCGCGTCTATCGCCTGGCGCCGGACGGCGATTTGAGTGTCGTGGCGAGTTGCGAATACCCGAATGGGCTGGCGCTGTCGCCGGACGAGCGCACGCTTTACGTCGCGAACACCCGCTCCACGCAATACATCCACGCGATCCGGCTCGACGCCGCGGGGCACATGGTCGGCCGCAGCATCTTTGCCGACCTCAACGAGGGCAGCGAGCCGGGCATTCCCGACGGCCTCAAGGTCGACAGCATCGGCCGGGTTTACTGCACCGGGCCGGGCGGCATCTGGGTCATGACGGCGGACGGCAAGCGCGTCGGCGTCATCCGCTGGCCGGAACAGGCCGTCAATTTTGCCTTCGGCGGACCGGATCTGCGCACCCTGTTCTGCTGCGCGCACAGCTCGGTTTACACGCTGCGCGTCAAGGTGCCGGGCAATCCGCACCCCTGGTATAACAGGCGCCGGCCGTAATCGGAGCGACCTCCGCATCGGGAGATTGGTCATGTCCGATAGCCGCCCGCCATTTCCGCCTTTCACCCAGGAAACCGCCATCCGGAAGGTCAGGGGCGCCGAAGACGGCTGGAACACCTGCGACCCGGAGCATGTCGCGCTGGCCTACACGGTGGACAGCTACTGGCGCAACCGCGCCGAGTTTGCTGTCGGCAGGCGAGAGATCATTGCGTTTTTGACCCGTAAATGGACCAGGGAACTCGATTACCGGTTGATCAAGGAACTGTGGGCCTTTACCGGGAATCGGATCGCGGTTCGTTTCGCCTATGAATGGCACGACGATTCGGGAAACTGGTTCCGGTCCTACGGCAACGAGAACTGGGAGTTCGCCGCCAATGGCCTGATGCAGCGGCGGCTTGCCTGCATCAACGATCTCCCGATCAAGGCAGCGGACCGCAAATATCACTGGGATCGTCCGGGACCGCGGCCGGCGGACCACCCGGGTCTCTCCGAACTTGGCCTCTGAGCCGCAACCGGCGGATGTGACGCCGAGCGCGGAACGGGTCCAGCGCGACAAGGCACGATTCCGAGGGTATCAAGGGCACATCCGACAAGCAGCGGCTGCCGCGGGGGTCGATCCCGGTCCGATTATCGCGTCGACGGAGCCGGGTATTTTTGCAGTAGTATGTGAGGGATATCGGCTCGGGCCGGAACAAGCCCGGTCACGGCGCGCGGCGGAAATGGAGAAGAAACATGAAAATAGGTTTTATCGGGCTCGGCATGATGGGCAAGGGCATGGCGGCCAACCTGCAAAAGGCCGGGCATCAGCTCACGGTTCACGACCTCAACCGCGCGGCGGCCGAGCCGTTTCTGGCGAAGGGCGCGGTGTGGGCGAGTTCGCCGCGTGGCGTTGCCGAGGCATCGGATGTGATATTCACCTCGTTGCCGGTCCCGGCCGATGTCGAGGCGGTGGCGCTTGGACGCGGTGGGTTGATCGAAGGGATGCGCCCTGACACCGCATTCTTTGACATGTCGACCAACTCGGTGGCGGTGGTGCGCAAGATCAATGCGGCCTTTGCCGAAAAGAACCTGTACATGCTCGATTCGCCGGTCAGCGGCGGTCCGGGTGGTGCTGCCAGCGGCAAGATGGCGATCTGGGTGGGCGGCGACGAGCAGCAGTTCAACCGGTACAAAAGCATACTCGACGCGATGGGCGACCAGGCGCGCTATATCGGCCCGATCGGCGCCGGGACGATCGCCAAGCTGGTGCACAACTGCACCAGCGCAGTCGTCGGCGCGGCGCTCGCCGAAGTCATGACGATGGGCATCAAGGCCGGGGTCGAACCGCTCGAATTGTGGGAGGCGGTGCGCCAGGGGGCAACCGGCCGCCAGCGGACCTTTGACCGGCTCGGCAAGTTCCTCAGCAGCACCTACGACCCGGCCGATTTCGCCTTGCGCCTGCTGCACAAGGACGTGTCGCTCGCCGTCGGGCTTGGGCGCGAGGTCGGAGTGCCGATGCGGCTCGCCAATCTGGCGCTCGAGGAATTGACCGAGGCGATGAATCGCGGCTGGGCCCAGCGCGACAGCCGGGTCGGCGGGCTCCTGCAGGTCGAACGCGCCAAGATCCCGCCGCTTGCCGTCGACCCGGCCAAGATCCAGGCGGTGCTCGATCGCGACCAGCAGAAATAGAATAGCGCAGTGGCTTGCGGGCCTGTGAACGCGGCTGCTATGGCCGCACCGAGAGCGGCTGAACCTTGCCGCCGCGCGGCCTGTCCAGCGCGGCGTCGAGTTGTTCGAGCGAGCGACCGCGGGTTTCGAAGCCAAGCAGCACGAAGATGATCCCGGAAAGCGCGTACCAGGCAGCCAGGTACATCATCGCCGGCTCGATTGCAGCGATTGTCGCCTTCGGGCTGATGACATCCGACGAGCCGACGATCAGAGCCAATCCAAGAGGGCCGAGGATCTTGCCGAAATTACCGATGCCAAAGCCGAAGCCCATACCGCTCGCCCGCAATCGCGACGGCCAGACCTCTGCCGCATAAGGGCCGACAACGGCATAGCCGCCATCGCCAAAAAAGCGCTGACCGAACAGCATCAGGTAGAAAACCGAGACGCCGCCGACAAACAAATTATGGTAATAGCCGGCCAAAGCCAGGGAAACTGCCGCCCCAAAGCTCAGCAATACACCGGATGGTCGCCGTCCGATCGCGTCCGACAGATAGCAGAAGGCAAAGCGCCCGACCAAGGCGACCAGACCGGCGTAGATCATCAGATAGGAGGCCTGGGCGGGTTTGATCTTGAGCAGCAGGACGAGCAGCGTCGTGCTCCACAACCCGATCCCGACGCCACCGGACTGGCAGCCGAGACTGGTCAGAACCGACAATGCCATGCTGCGCGGGTAGCGAAAGAGCTCGCGCCACTCGGTGGCTTGGACCTCGGGGATGCTGGCTGGCAGCGCGATTTCCTTCTGGTCGATCTGCAATGCCCAGGCGAGCGAGCGGCGCGCCTCGTCGAGCCGGCCCATGCGGATCAACCAGCGCGGCGATTCAGGTACCCAGGCCCGGATCAGCAGGGTCACCGCCGCCGGCAACAGACCGACCGCGAACAATCCACGCCAGCCGAGGACCGGCGTCACAAACGCGCCCAATGCCGCGCCCATGATGCCGGCGACCGGCAGCAGGGAGGTTACCAGCCCGCCGACAAAACCGCGCTTTGAGGTCGGGACGAATTCCTGCACCAAAGGCAGATCGACGGTGAACAAGCCGGCGACGCCAAAGCCGACGAAAAAGCGACAAAGGCTGAGAAAGATCCAGCCGCCCTGGTCGGGTGTCA
>DATJLK010000200.1:0-16186 GCA_035509615.1 Allostellaceae bacterium
TCGGCGGCGACGATCACTTCGCGGACCGAGCAGCCGCTGCCGGTGCCGAGATTGACCGCGATGCTGTCGCCGCCACCGCGCAGCCGTTCGAGGGCGCGCAGGTGAGCGGTCGCGAGATCGTCGACATGGACATAATCGCGGATTGCCGTCCCGTCCGGCGTCGGGTAGTCAGTGCCGAAGATATCGATGTGCGACCTCTGCCCGAGCGCGGCCTGCAGCACCAGCGGTACGAGGTGGGTTTCGGGCTCATGGCACTCGCCGATCTCTCCCTCCGGATCGGCCCCCGCGGCATTGAAATAACGCAGCGCCACCGAACGCAGCCCGTAGGCTTGGCCATACCAATGCAATGCCCGCTCGATCGCGAGCTTGGTCTCGCCATAGGGATTGACCGGGCTCTGCGGTGCGCTCTCGCGGATCGGCACGATGTCGGGCGTGCCGTAGGTGGCGCAGGTCGAGGAAAAGACGATCTCGCCGACACCGCTCTCGCGCATTGCTTCGAGCAGCGACAGACTGCCCGCGAGATTGTTTCGATAGTAGAGCGCCGGGTTGGTGACCGACTCGCCGACATAAGCATAAGCGGCAAAATGCATGACCGCTGCCACCCGATATTCGACGATTGCTGCGCGCAGGCGCGCACCATCGGCAAGGTCGCCCTCAACGAGCGGTCCCCAGCGCACTGCCTCGCGATGCCCGCGCGAAAGATTGTCGTAAACGACTGGGCGGTATCCGGCATGCGCCAACCTCTTGCAGGCGTGCGACCCGATATACCCCGCACCACCCGTCACCAGGATTGATGGTGTCATGCGTTCTGCCTCACCTTAATATGCAGATGCAGCACATGCAGATGCCGCCGGGCGCCGGCGGATCAACCACAGTCGGATATTCGGATCGAAATGACAACGACACCGCCACATCGGATCCGGCGTAGAGCCTGGCGACGGTCGGGCGCACGGAGTCACCTGTTCCTGCTGCAGAAATCCGGCGAATCCTGCAACCTTCTCGCGGCGAGGGGAGCCGTCGACGGAATTCCTGGGTTCCGCATTTCCGACCGGCCAATGGCGGCAGCCTGCCCGACATTGGCGATGTCTCACAACCGGTAAAATGGCTGCAGCTTCCCGCGGGAGATCATCCGGCATCGCGGGTGAGCCTACCATTGTTTCAATCTGCGTCTCAGCGAAGTCGGGTTGATTGAGGCGGCGATCGCTCAGGCTTTCCGCTGAGGGCAAAAGGGGGAGGCTCGCACATGCGTATCGTCGTCCTTCGGTTGTCCCGGTCGGCAGATTTTTCGATCGCGTTGGGCAAGATGCGGTCGTGGCTCGAAGCTTACGGATGCTCTTCCTTCAGGTTCAAATACCACCTTCAGTCCGAGACGGTCCTGGTCAAGGTCGAGTTCGCAAAAGACGCGGATGCGGAGGCGTTCAAACGACGATTTGATGCCAATGCGACTGATGTCAACTCGACAGACCAGCGCGTGCGCGAGACGATGGAGCAGGTGTGCTGGTGGCGATTGATGGCAGAAGAGATGCGCGCCAAAGCCGAAGAGTTCGCCTCCGCCGCGGCAAAGGAAACCATGATCCAAGTAGCGGAGAGTTACGACCGAATGGCCGACGACCTCGAGAAACGATTGGCCAATCCCCGTTATCGAAATGGCTTGTTCGTCGGCGGGTAAGACGCGGGGCGCCGGCTGCAACGGGCCCGACGGCCTCGCCGGCCCCGGCCCGAGAATGACGCGGGTTCTGAGCTTCGGGCCTGGGATATTGGGCTCGGTGCGGCGGACTTGCGCGCCTCTGCGGCTTTGTTAATTTCGCAAGGCGATGACTGTTCTGACCACCATGCTTGATCCTCGATCCGACGGGTTTCGCGCCAACGACGCGGTGATGCGCGGGCTGGTGGCGGATCTGCGCGCCAAATTGCGCGAGATCGAAGAGGGCGGCGGGGCCGAGCCGCGGCGTCGGCATTTGGCGCGCGGAAAGCTGCTGCCGCGCGAGCGGGTCAGACTGCTGCTCGATCCGGGCTCGCCATTTCTCGAGCTCTCGGCATTGGCAGCCTACGGCATGTATGACGGCGAAGTGCCGGCGGCTGGCATCATCACCGGCATCGGGCGGATTGCCGGCCGCGAATGCGTCGTCGTCGCCAATGACGCGACCGTCAAGGGCGGCACCTACTTTCCGATGACCGTCAAAAAGCATCTGCGCGCCCAGGAGATCGCTGGCGAGAACCGCTTGCCGTGTGTCTATCTGGTCGATTCGGGCGGCGCTTTTCTGCCGGCTCAGGACGAGGTGTTTCCCGATCGCGACCATTTCGGCCGGATCTTTTACAATCAGGCGCAGCTATCCGCCGCCGGGGTGCCGCAGGTGGCCCTGGTCATGGGCTCGTGCACCGCGGGAGGCGCCTATGTCCCGGCGATGTCGGACGAATCGGTCATCGTCAAGGACGAGGGCACGATCTTTCTCGGCGGCCCGCCCCTGGTGCGCGCGGCGACCGGCGAGGTCGTCAGCGCCGAGGAACTGGGCGGCGCTGAGCTGCACAGCCGGGTCTCCGGGGTGACCGATCATTATGCCCTTGATGATCATCATGCGCTCGGCATCGCCCGCCGGATCATCGGCACATTGAACCAGCCGAAGCCGGTCGGGCTGGCGTTGCGCCGGCCGGTCCCGCCGCGCTACCCGGCCGAGGAGCTCTATGGGGTGATCCCGCCCGACACGCGTCACCCCTATGACGTCCGCGAAATCATCGCCCGCCTTGTCGACGACAGCGAGTTCGACGAGTTCAAGCGGCTTTATGGCGCCACTCTGGTTTGCGGCTTTGCCCATATCTGGGGCTATCCGGTCGCGATGCTCGCCAATAACGGCATCCTGTTTTCAGAGAGTGCGCTGAAAGCGGCGCATTTTATCGAACTGGCGGCGCAGCGCGGCATTCCGCTCGTGTTTTTGCAGAACATCACCGGGTTCATGGTCGGCCGCAGATACGAGGCGGGAGGCATTGCCAAGGACGGCGCCAAGATGGTGACCGCGGTCGCCACCGCCCCAGTGCCCAAATTCACCGTAATCATCGGCGGCAGCTTTGGCGCCGGCAATTACGGGATGAGCGGGCGCGCCTATGCCCCGCGATTTTTGTGGATGTGGCCGAATGCGCGGATCTCGGTGATGGGCGGCGAGCAGGCGGCCTCGGTGTTGGCGCAGATCCGCCGCGACACCCGCGAGGCGCGCGGCGAGGTGTGGAGCGAGCCCGAGGAGGAGGCGTTCAAGGCGCCGATCCGGGCGCAATACGAGACCCAGGGCCATCCCTATTACGCAAGCGCGCGTCTGTGGGATGATGGCATCATCGACCCGGCCGACACCCGGATGGTGCTGGGGCTGGCGATCTCCGCCAGCCTCAACGCACCCGTCGCGCGGTTTGATGGGGTGGCGGGAGGCCGGTTTGGCGTGTTTCGGATGTAGCGGCGGGAAACCGGACCACCGGTTTCGTTCGATCCGTGTCGTGTTCTGCCTTTTGAAATCGCGAGCAGGATCCGCGCATGAAGCGGAAGCTCTGTTTCCATTTCGTGCGATCCTGCTCTAGCGGCGGAGTCGGCTTCGCGATGTCGGACAAGCGTGTGCAGACGCCAGACCATCGGTTGCGCCTGGCTGCAGCGGACCGGCGCGATCGGATTCGGACCTGGCAGGAGCGGATCCGGGACCCGGCCTTGACGGTCCTGCTGGCGCTGAACCTTTGCACCATTTTTTTCGCAGTGCCACTGGCGGCGCGCGGGCTGCCGCTTGCCAAAACCGTGGCGGAGGCCCTGGTGCTGGCGGTTCTGGTCATCGTCGTCATGCTGTCGCACCGCCCCGGCGCGATCGTCGCGATCTTGTTCGGTGCGGCGGCGATCGAGGCGAGCGAATGGTTCGGGACAGGATGGCCACAAGCAGTCGCGATCGCGCTGCGCGGCGGCGGGAATATCATCGCGTTCTCCGCGCTTACCTGGGTTGTCGGACACGCCGTGTATGCCGGCGGACGCATCACCTCGCACCGGCTTCAGGGTGCGGCCGTGGTCTATCTGAACCTGGCCACGATCTTCGCCTCGGCCTACGGGCTGATCTGGCAACTGCAGCCCGATGCGTTTGCAAATTTGCATACCCCGTCGGGCGATCCGCTGGGTATTGCCGAGATGATGTATTTCAGCCTGGCAACGCTGACCACCACGGGTTATGGCGACATCGTCGCGGTCGATCCCTTTGCCCGCAGTCTGGCGAATTTGGAGTCGGTGTTGGGCGTGTTCTATATCGCGATCACGGTCGCCCGCCTTGTAACCCTGGAAACCGAAAACCGCCGCCGTTAAGGGTGCCGCCAATGCAGCGGTCCGCGGGCCGCGATAAGCCGTCATAACGGGACGGCCCGGTGCGCGCCGGCGTGACCGAAATCTTTGGCGAGATCGGCCTCAGCCATCTAATCTCGTTGGCGGAAGCGAGACCGGCTTTGGTCGCCGCAACAGGCGGGAACAGGCAATTGGCGATCATGCCGCGCTATCCGACGCTGTTTCAGATCAATACCCGGGTCTGGCTCGACCAGTTGTCGCGCGCGGCTGGCAAACGGGTGACCCTTGCCGATATCGAGGACGCGACGATCGCCGGCTTTGCCGAGCGCGGCTTTGATTGGGTGTGGCTGTTGAGCGTGTGGCAGACCGGCGCCGCGGGTCGAGCGGTGGCGCGCGCCGACCCGCAACTGCGCGCCACGTTTCAAGCGGCACTGCCCGACCTCGCCGAAGATGACATTTGCGGCTCAGGCTTTGCGATTGCCGCTTACACCGTTAGCGAGCAGCTCGGCGGCGAAGCCGGGCTGGCGCATTTTCGCGCCGGCCTGGCGCGACATGGCATCAAATTGATGCTCGATTTTGTCGCCAACCACACTGCCCTGGACCATCCCTGGGCCAAAACCCACCCCGATTATTACATCGCCGGCACCGAGGTGGCTTTGGCCGACCAGCCACAGAATTACACGCGGGTCGCGACCGATCGAGGGCCGATGGTGCTGGCGCATGGCCGCGATCCCAATTTTCCGGGCTGGACCGACACCCTGCAGCTCAACTACGCCAATCCGGAACTGCACCGGCGGCGCATTGACGAACTGGTCGCGATCGCCGGCAAATGCGACGGGGTGCGTTGCGACATGGCGATGCTGCTGCTGCCCGAGATCTTTCAGCGCGTCTGGGGATTGGCACCCGAGCCGTTCTGGCCGCCGGCGATCGCGGAGGTGCGCGCCAAATATCCCGGATTCACCTTCATGGCCGAGGTCTATTGGGACCTCGAATGGAGTTTGCAGCAGCAGGGTTTTGACTACTGCTATGACAAGCGGCTCTATGATCGATTGCGCGACGGCCATGCGGCATCGATCCGCGGTCACCTTGCCGCCGGCCTCGATTACCAGGATAAGCTTGCACGGTTTCTCGAAAATCACGACGAACCGCGCGCCGCGTCGGTGTTTCCATGGCCGCAGCACCAGGCGGCAGCGATCATCAATTATCTTGCCCCCGGTATGCGGTTTTTTCACCAGGGTCAACTCGACGGCGCCCGGGTTCGGGTTCCGGTGCAACTCTGCCGCGCTCCGGCCGAGCCGGCCAATCCCGTGATCCTTGCTTTCTATACCAGGCTGCTTGAGGTGTTGCGGACCACCCGCGATTTCCGCGAGGGCCGCTGGTCACAGATCCAGCCGCAACCCGCGGGCTCCGGCAACTGGACATCCGAGTGTTTTGTCGCCTATGCCTGGGCCGACGCCGGTCACAGCAGCCATTTACTGGTCGTCAATTACGCCGCCAACCAGTCGCAGTGCCGGTTGCCGCTGCCGTTCGACGATCTGCGCGGCAAGAAAATCCGTCTGACCGATTTGATCGGCAGCGAGGTCTACGATCGCGACGGCAGCGAAACAATCGATCCCGGGCTTTTCATCGATCTTGCTCCTTGGCATTTTAATGTGTTCACGGTGCAAGCCCTATCGGATTAAAGATGCTTGCGGAAAGCTCGCGTTGCCAGGGGCCTCGGACGGGCCCTCCGGATATCGCGCGGTATCGACATGCAGGAGACGGCAGTGGTCGCGGTGATCGACGAAAAACCCGAAGCAGGGGCGGTGTCCTTTATCGAATTCAAGGTTCATCGCAGTCCCGATGATCCCGATCTTGTGCTCGGCAGCTGGTGCTATGCGCATGGCGCAAGGATCATCGACCAGAGCAAGCCCGGCACCTCAATCCTTACGGAGTTCCGCTTTGCCGTCGACTGCGCCGATCAGAACGGCATTGCGTTTGTCTGGGTCAACGACCCCGAAGAATTGTTTCCGCCCTGGGAACGCCGGTGACCGGGCTCATTTCGAACCGGTCGCGGACGGCGCTGCCGCATGCCCTAACGCTCGCAATTCCAGAACCGGATAGCGTGCCGCGAGATCATTGAACGCAGCGACCGGCGAGCCCTTGGGTACCGGGAAAAAGCGCTGCACTTCGCGGGCATAGCGGTCGAGATAAGTTTTGAGGATCGGCGGACGCAGGTCTGCCGGCCCCTCGCGCACCGGGTTGCGGTGCCGCAAGTCCCAAAAAACCAGCGCAATCAAGCCCACGGCGAACAAACTCGCCAAGGTCTGCACCCGCCAGACGGGATCGCCGAACCAATCCCATTCCTGGCCCTTGCTCAGCATCACCTCCCAGCTGACCAGGACGGTGACCAGCAGCGACAAGCCGATCGAATCAAAATGGAACGGCTGCTTCTTCAACTCCGAGCGTTGCTTTGTAAGATAGTCCGGGTCGCGCAGCAGCGCATAGCAACCGACAAACGCCAGCAGACCGACCGGCACGTTGATCAGAAACACCCAGCGCCACGAGTAGGAGTCGGTCAGCCAGCCGCCCAGGGTCGGACCGACGATCGGTGCAATCAACGCAGCGAAGCCAAGCCGCGTCATCGCGGCGCCCTGCTTTTCCGGCGGAAAGGCATCAAGTAATACGGACTGGCTGCTGGGCTGCAGACCGCCTCCCGCCAGCCCCTGGATCACCCGGAACAGGATCAGCTGGCCGAGGCTGCCGGCCATGCCGCACAGCCCGGAGGCGATGGTGAATACCGTGATCGACGCCAGAAAGTAGTTGCGGCGACCGAGATGCGCGGCCTGTACGGCGTTCTGCAATTCCCAGCGCCGGCCCCAGCTTGTGCCTCGATATCCCGCACTGTGGCTTCAGCGGCGTGCACATCCACTTCTGCGGTATCGACCGCCGCCCTTTTTACGGCGACGGCGTCCTCAAACGGCTCCTTATCGATTTCGGCGAGCAGTTCGCCTTTGTGCACGCGGTTACCGCCAGCTTTGCAACCTGCACCGTCCGCATGTTGGGCATCGCTGCCTCCCGGTCGCGCGTAAAGATCCCGTGAAAAGGCTAGACTCGCATCGATCGGGCTGCAACGCGCCGACAGCTCGGCGCCAATTCCAGATTTTCCTGCCCTTACCCGATCGGAGCGGCTCGATATTTTCCGGACACTCGCCGCCACGCTATGAGATCAGGATATTGCAACGCCCGGACCTTGCAAAGAACCTCGCTTTGGAAAGAGCGATAAGCTGTTACGGCCGCTTCGTGACGATGCAGTTGGCGTGTCCGAATTTCGGGATCCCGACGGTACCGTATCGGCCCGGCAAGGACACGTAACGGTTGGATAAAATTGTAGTCGTCCCCGTCGGCCGCGACCCCGGCAAAGAACAGCTGCCAGATGGCTTCGGCCTGCGCCTGGTCGAAGCCGACACAACTCATGCTGATGTTTGAGCCGGGTTCGCGGGCGAAGTTGACGGCGGCCGCGCTCGGGAGCCACGATGGCGAGACCGTCGAATACGGTCAATCCGATCGAAACCTTTTAATATTCTCCCGGATAGGGTTGCCTAATGGCCAGTCTTACGTGGCTGCCTCAAACCATTGCCACGCGGGCGACTAAGTGCTGCCCCCTGTCACGCTGGCGATCACCGGCGGCACATCGGCGGGTGTATCATCCTTTGAGCGCACGGAGCCGAACGGACGCTCCAGCATCCGTCGGACGCGGATCGGGGTGGGACCGATATGGAAGGCTTCCGCCCGCTGTTCGAGCGCGGCCTCAGCTGGGGTGGAGCGATTGCGTTGGCGCAGGTAGTCGAACCAGGTCGGGCAGTGATAACGCTCAGTCCACAATTCCGGATCGGCAATATCGCGCGCAATCGACCAGCCATAAGCGCCGTTACGCTGGCGGAACAGCCGCACCTGCTGCATGACCTCGTGAAACGCCCGCGCGTTGTTCTGGGTAACCCGATATTCGATCTCGACCACCAATGGCCCGCTGCGCCCGCTCAGCGTCAGGCGAACTTCAGGATCGTCAAGCATCACGGTCTGTTCGCCATGCGTGCTGATGCGCGGCATGCGCAGCCACAGCCCGATAAGCGGCGAAGCGAGCATGAAGACGGCCGAGACCAGCAATGCTGCTTCGACACCTGCGTAATCTGTGAGATGACCCCACGCCCAGCTGCCTATGGCAATCCCGCCTGAAGAGGCTGCCTGATAGGCCGCAAGCGAGCGCCCGGCCACCCAGCGCGGCGCCGACAGCTGCACAGCAATACCGAGCACCGCCCAGGCCAGCATCCACCCGGCCCCTGCCACGATCAGCGCAGCTGCCGTCAGCGCCGGCTCGCGGCTCAACGCCATCACGGCGGTGGGCCCGCCCATCGCGAATGCGCAGGCACTGATCGCCGCCTCGCCGCTCAGGCGTTGGCGCAGCCTGGTTAGGTTGAGGGCGCCGATCACCGCCCCCAGGCCAAAGGCGCCGAGCATGATGCCATAGGTCCGGGGCCCGCCATGCAGCACATCGCGTATCACCAGCGGCATCAGGGCGAGGATCGCGCCGCCAATCATGCCAGTCACCATACTGCGGGTCAGAACGATCTTGATTGATGGTGAATTGGTGATGTAGCGCACGCCCGAAATGATCCCGCGGCGCAGCTTTTCGGGTGGCAGATTTGAGGATTCGGCGACACGTTTCCAGAGAAACAGCGCGGCGATCAGTGGCAGATAGAGGACCGCGTTTAACGCGAACGCGGCCATAGCGCCGGCCGCCGCAACGACAACGCCACCGATCGCCGGACCTATACTGCGCGCGACATTGTAGCTGATGCCGTTTAGAGCGACGGCGGCCGGAAGTGCTTGCGCTGGCACCTGCTCGATGACCGAGGCTTGCCAAGCCGGTCCCATCAGCGCCATGCCGCTACCGACGGCAAAGCAGAGCCCCAATAACAGATGCGGCGTGACCAGGCCGAGCCAGGCAAACGCCGCCAAGGCGGTCGCGCCGGCGAGCGCGATGTTCAGAGCGACGAGCGCCACGATGCGCCGGTCATACATGTCAGCGATCGCGCCGGCGGGCATCGAGATCAGCATAACGGGCGCCGTCAGCGCCGTCTGAACCAGCGCTACTTTGTCCGCCGAGGAGGTCATTTGCGTCATCGCCCAAGCCGCCCCGACGCCCTGGATCAGGATCCCGAGATTGGAAAGCAGGCTGGCAAGCCAGATGCGCCGGAAGGTGATATGGCGCAGCGGGGCCGTGATGCCGTCGGCGTTACCCGTATGGGCCTTGGACGCAATCGTCATGGGCTTTGGATGCAATCGTCACCAGGGACGCGCTCGGCATGTTACCCCCGTAAGACCGAGTTGACCGAGACTGAGTGTTGCACCGCTGCGTTGCCGGAATGCCGGGCCACTGCCATGATTGTGGCGCAAAACCTAATACAGACCCCGCCTTCGGCAGAAACCGCGCCGACGTGGCGCCATTCCCGTCGAACCGCGACACCGTAATGCCGAGGCTTTTTACCTTGTCGGCGAGGTTGGCGGCGATGCCGGAGCCGAGGGGCGCCAGGCGGAGCCGGTCGCGGTCTCGACCGCCCGGCGGCATGGTCGCGGCAGAATTCGAAGGCGTTGCGCCGCTCGATCAAGCTCTTGCCCTGATCGATCAGCTGCTCGAGCCCGATCGACTTGAGCTCTGAGCCGTCTTGCGCGGCTGTCATACCCGGCGTGGTCGTGTGCTAAGATGGTGCCTCGGTTGCTGTCTCGTGTCTCTCCTGGGCTCCAGGCGTGTGGAGCGGGGTGGCAACGAGACGAGGCAAACGATGACGGCGACGCTTCACCGAGGAGACGCACACATGGCACAAAAAGGTCGCGGGATTTTCATGGTGTACGTTGATATCGACGCCCAGCACGCGCCGGAATTCAACAAGTGGTATAATGAGGAGCATCTGCCGGAATTGCTGTCGGTGCCCGGTATTCTCTCAGCGGCCCGCTACGAGGCGGTCAGGGGTGGTCCGCAGTACCTGGCATTCTATGAACTGGAAAGCGTGGCGGTGATGCAGACGCCGGCCTTTACCAACCGGCCGCGCACGCCCTGGGGACAGAAAGTCTCGCCGTCCGTGATTGGCAAAAATTTGACACGCATTGTCGGGGAACAGATCTACCCGGACGGCATCGAAATGCCGGAGCGTGGCATGGCGCCGGTGTTGCAGATCGGCCGCATGTCTGTCCCCGCCGAGATCGATGCGGCATGGAACGCCTGGTACAGTGGGGAATATGTGCCAGGCTACCGCAAGGTGCCGGGCGTGATCTACGCCCGCCGCTATCGGGTTCTCGAGGGTACCAGCGGCTACAGCACGGTCTACGAATTTGCCAGTACGGCCGTGCCCGAAAGCCCGGAGTGGAAAGAGCAACAGCAACATTCCTCGCCCAATTCGCCGCGCATGCGCCAGGCCATGACGCATGCACCGGGTTCTGCCGGGGTGTACGTGCGGGTGAATCCCTAAAGTCCAGGGTGTGCTCTGGCGCTATCGCCCGACATGCTCGCCTTGACCCGTGTCAGCTCTGGTTGCTGCGATAGGGATTGAACGCGTTGGTGTAAAGGTCGCGCGGCTTCAGCCGCCCGATGGCAGTGTCGCCATTTGCCCGGAACCAGTCGATATAAAGACTGAAAGAGCGATTCGCGAGCAGCCCGCCGCGCCCGGCCGATTTCCAATAGGTGACGATACTGGCGTCTTCGTCGCGCCCGCGTCGTTTGATGATATCCTGAAAACGCGCAACAACTACGACGCGTGGCTTTGTCTGCGTCCAGTCAATCGCGCGCGCCGTGGCTTCGACAAATCGGCGCGTCGTGTTCGGGTTGTCGGTGATGAATTTCTTGGTCAGCATATAGCTGCCGGTGGTCAGCGCGCCGAAGAGCTGATAGTCATTGAAAAGCAGATCGAGACCGCCGGTCGCCATCGCCTTGTCGCGATAGCCGAGGATCGCGGCATCCACCAGCCGCAGCACATGCCGGTAAACGTAATTCTGACGCGCCGTGTCGGCCCCATCGATCGGGACTTGCAGATTCCTGCCTCGTATGGTCCGGTCCGCCGATGACACGGGTTGCGCCCGCGCTGCTATTGCCGTCGGATCGAAACGGCGCCGATGAAAAATGTGACATCGCGTTTCGCGATGGAGCGGATGAAGCATACGACGGCTTATCCGCTGCACGCCGGCGCCTTTCGCGACCGTCGCGCGCCCGAAGAGAGTAGCGAGGAATAACCTTCTGACCCTCCTGCCCGATGCCGATCAAGGGGAGCGGAGATGGATGATCGGCCTTGCCTTCCGGCCCGTGCTATCCTTGTTTGTCGCAACATAGGAGGTGACTATGAAGGGTTGGATGATGCTTGTTACCGGGCCCGATATGGAAATCGGCCAAAATCTGCGCAGGCGTATCGTTGCGGCTGCTGTCGATGATTCTGACGAAGCCTTTGCCGTTGCCCGCGAAACAGTCCCTGGGGGTACGCCAACATCGGTCGGCCCACTGACTGACGATAGCGTCGCTGATCTTGGACTGACACCCGGAAGGGGCCGAGTGCTTGGCGCCTTCTGAATGCAGATGGGACTGATGCCGCCGACCTCACTGTGGCGAGCGGGACTACCTCCGAGACCGATTCAACAAACTTTCGAGCGGCAGTGTGTGAGATGCCGGCCAGCCGGGAGGAGCTAGGCACAATTCAGCTTCGGTTTTGGACCCCTATCCATGTGCGAAGATCAGGACGCCTCGTGGTCGCTCGAATTCCTTGAGGCGATATCAACGGCGAGGACGCAAAACCGTGCCTCGAAGCCGCCGCTGATCGTCCAGGATAAACCAAGACTAAAACGGGTTGTTAGTGCTTGTATTGCAATCCTGGTTGCCTTGGCGTTTCAAAGCATCTCGGAATCCTGAAGCAGGCCGGGCTGGTGCATGGCCGCCACGAAGGTCGTCAGAAGCATCATAGCGGGCAGTTCGGCGCGTTGGCCCCACTGTGGCGCGCGCCGGGCTTATTCGGTCGCGCAATCCTCAAAGGCGTTGTGGGGACAAGGAGTGCCGCCACCCGGATTTGGTCCGACAAAGGCGTTCCCGACAAAACCGTTGCCGCCGGCTGGCGATTGGCAACCGTCGAGCATGACCGCCAACAGAAGAGCGAGCGCGGCGATTCTGATCTCTCGACAACGACGGGTACACCAGGGCATAAGCGCAAACTAGCATGACGCCGGCGGCGCCGGGGGCATGCAAAATCGCGTGCCCATCGCGCGAGATGTTCCGCGATCGAGGCTGCCTTTCGCCATTATTGTCGTGCAGCACCGCAGCAAATTGAACCTGCCGGCGCGTCTTGTTGTTATCTGACATGGCACCAGATCGCGTGCCCTGGAGGAAGCTCGGATGAAATTTGTCGTATTACCGGCGGCGCTCGCGTTCCTGGCCGCTACCGGCTGGATTACGGTGCCTGCCCACGCCGCCGGCTGCCTGAAAGGAGCCGTCGTTGGCGGGGTTGCGGGGCATGTTGCCGGCCATCACGGCGCTCTCGGCGCCGGCGCCGGCTGCATCGTCGGACATCACGAGGCAGCCAAGCACGCCAAGGCGGCCCAACAAGCACAGCAAGGGTCGACTGCCGGCGGCCAAACGAACCCGAATTCGGGGCACTGACGCACCCGTCTCGTAAAGGGAGGGCCTCACCAGCTGCCGCCATTGTCCGCGAGCTGAGCTGGCCCCGCCCCTACCCTGCCCCCGCATACGGGCGCGGATCGGTCGCTCTCCATTTCCCCCGCATACGGGGAGTTGGGGTCGGGGCCGCGTCGGAGGAATCGAGAGGGCTGAGATGGTGCCGACATCACCGGGAACGGCTCTCGGCTGCGGCAAGCGCGCCGGCGGACGTCTCCGATAAACGGGCATTCAGGCGACGAGGTCGGGCATCGGCCGGACCCCGGCGCTGTCGGGGAAGACCGCGTTAGTAAGCGCGGGTTCGCCGACCCGCAGATGGTCCCTGAGCAGCCCCTTCACCACGGCTCGCAAATCGGTGGTCGGCTGCAGATCGCGGCTCTGGTAGAGGTCTTTTTCCTTGAGTCCCGGCCAATCGGCGACGACGCGGCCGCCCGCCAACGCCCCGCCGACGAGCAGGGCAACAGTTGCGGTGCCATGGTCGGTGCCGCCGTCGCCGTTGATATGCGCGGTGCGTCCGAACTCGGTGATCACAACGACTACCGTCTCGTGCCAAGCATCGCCCATATTCGCCGCAATCGCAGCGAGGGCATCGTCGAGCGCGCCCAACAGATCGGCGAGGCGGCCCTTTACCGGTCGTTCATTGACGTGAGTGTCCCAACCGTCAAAGGCGAGGGCTCCGATCCGCGGGCCGTCCGGCCGAGCCAGGAATTTGGCCGCGTCACCCGCCGTGTCGGCGAAGTACGCGCGCACCCGGGCCACTCCCCCGGTTTGGACCACCGGGACGCCATTCGTCGGCCTCTGATCGATCCCGCCGGCACGCGCAATCGCGGCGATCCCGATCCGCTCCTCGAGCGCCTGTGCGAATACGGGGTCGGTATGCCGGTAAAGGTTGAGGAGCCGCAAGGTCGTCTCGCTGCTGGCCGGCGGCAGCTTTTGCGCCTCCCACGACAATACCGGCGCCGGGCCGCGCATGATCAGTGGGGTCACCGGCCCGATCGCCAGCGCCTCTCTGGCATGCGGATCGGCCGGCCCTTGCGGCGCCAACGCCGTCACGGCGCGATTGAGCCAGCCGGTATCGAGCGCCCCCGGCTTGGCGGCCCCGGTCTGCAGCACATCCTGGCCGTCGAAATGCGAGCGGTCGCGATAGGGGCTCGCTACCGCATGCACGATCGTTGCGTGCCCGTGGCGGTAGAACTCATGGAGGCTCGGCATCGCCGGGTTGAGCGCAAACAGATTGTCGAGCCGAAGGCCCGGCGCGGCGCCGTCGAGTGTCAGGGCGTCTGCGCCGCGCAAATCGCGCCATTGCGGATCGCCGACCGGCGCCACGATTGCGAGCCCGTCGAGCGCACCGCGCAGCACGATCGCCAGAAAGCGCGGGTCGCGGCCGTCAGCGCGCGCCACATGCGGCCATTGCGCCAGGGCGAACAGTGCTCCCGAACCGGCGAGCAGGCCACGGCGGGTCGGAGCGTTAGGTATCGCTCTATTCATCTGATCACCTGCGCAGAAACTCGGGCGCCATCAGCGCCAAGGTGATCCCCTGCGACCGGCTTTCCGCCCGCGCGATCGTCTGGCGCGTCTCGGTCGAAGCGAGCGGGCCGAGGGCGGAATCGGTCACCGCAATCGGGTCCAGCGACGACCCGAGAAGCTGGCCGATGGCGTTGGCGATTTCGAGGCGTTCGGCCAAGCCGTCGAGCCAGGCTGCATTTTCGTCGGAAAAGCCTTTTGGCGCCGGCGGCCGCCACAGCGGCTCGCCGAGGAGCGCCTGCGCCTGGACGACGCGGCGGATGTCGCCCTTGAGCCCGGTCGCGCGCAATGCCGCGACCAGCCATTCGCCCGGGCGCTTCACCTTGGCCTGGGCTGGCATCCACGCCTCCGGCGCGGCGACCAGCGTTTTGGCTACCGCCTTGAGATCGCCGTCGGTGTCGCGAAAGCAACCCGCGAGTCGGTCGATCAGTGCCGGCGGCGGTTCGTCGGCGACAAAATGGATCGCCAGCTTGGTCGCGATATGGGTGGCGGTCGCGGGATGGCGGGCAAGATCGGTCAGGATCGCGCGGCCTTGCCCGACGCCGGTATCGGGATAGCTCTTGCCGAGCACCGTCTGCGCCCCGGGTTCGTGGGCGCGCGGAACAAAGACGAACTCGCCGCCGATGTCGGGATCGGTGACCGCCGGCCGCAACATCCAGCCGGTCAGCGCGTCGGCGAACTTGATGACATCGGTCTGGGTATAGCCGGTACGCACGCCGAGGGTGTGAAGCTCCAGGATCTCGCGCGCGAAATTCTCGTTGATCCCCCTGCCGCGATTGATGCCGGCGACCGAATCGGGCCCGATCGACTGGGCATCGTTCAGATAGAGCAGCATCGCCGGATGGCTCTCTGCGGCGAGCAGCAGGTCGACAAAGCGGCCAAGCACATGCGGGCGGATCGCTTCGCGTTCATAGCCGGCGGCCATGATCGACGTGTCGATGCTGACGCAGAAATGGTTTGACCAGAACCAAACGAGGCGCTCGACAAAGCCGATTTCAGCGTCGCGCGCGGCATCGACCCGGGCTTTGGCTTCAGCGAAAAAAATCCGCTGCGGCAACGGCACCGGCGGAGGCTGGCCGGAGCCCGGCGTCGCGGCCATCGCGGTTGCGGGTCCGCTATCCGCTGCGGACGCGGCGAGCCCGCGCCGGGCAAGCTTGGCCTGTGCGGCACGCGCCGCCCTGAATTCGAACACTGCGCGATAGGCTGCGGCGGCGCTCATCAGCCCGGGGTCGACGATCTGGCCGGCGCCGGGGCGGTCGAGATCGGCGGCCACCGCCGCTTGCGGGTCGGAAGCGGTCGCGGCGATCGATCCGGCGCGCGGGCCGAACCCGAAACGATGCAGTGCCAGCGCCGCTTTGTCCACATTCTGGATCATCGCGTTTGCCCCGGCCATTTGACCTTGGCTGGTATTTATGCGTGCCGTTCCGGCAAGAAATCCCCAGGGTTTGTTGGAGATTTCGCTCCGGAGTCACCCGCTCGATTGCGGGATTGCGCCGCCCAACTTCGGGGTCGCCGCTTCCCGACAGTGGCGAGGGCGAAAAAAAGGGGACGATCCGGCTCGGTCCGCAACAGTTCCGCGGCTGGGGAAGTGTTCCTCAGGCCTCGCCGTAATGGACGCGACGAAAGTTGCGCGACGGGATCAGATCGTCGATGTGGACGTCCCATAAGGTGCTGCCCGACGA